>JBBILU010000077.1:0-2080 GCA_037444775.1 Candidatus Altimarinota bacterium | reverse complement strand
TTAATATCTCATCTCTGAGCCTTTTCAAGTGGTCGGATTTGAGTGGGACGATACAGTTCAATGAGAAAATAAATTTTGAATTAATAATTTAAAATTTAGGAGAGGGACAAAATTTGTAAAAATACTATTTTTAGCAAATTATCGTCAATGAAATGATGCTGTTTTATACATTGATGATGTAAAGCTTACAGAAGAATAAAAATAAATATTAATTTTTAGTTTAAAATATTTTTGATTTTAAATAAATTAATTTGCTTTACTGAAAAATTTTTATACTATTCTAAAGTATTATTTTTTAATTAAAAATTATGACAACAACTAAAGATGATGAGTTATTGGAGCAAGAAAAATTAGAATCTTTTGAGGAAAAAAAAGAGGAAATAGAACAAAAAACTATTCCTTCGGTTAGAATTCCATATAGTAAAAATTCTAAAAATCCTATTTATGGGAATATGAATAGCTTTAATCAAAAATGATGATTTAGTCAAAATAACAATAATTCAAGTAGGCAAAGAGTTTGAAGATGAGCAAGTAGATGAAGATAAAAAAGTGCATATATATGCACTTTTTTGAACTTTTTAACATAAAAATTACAATAAGTTTGATTTATTGAAAAAAAATAGAATAATTTAAAAAATTTAATTAATTACTTTTATTAAAATGAAATTTAAATTAAACACGATTAAACTTAAAGAAGCTTTAAATATTGTAAATCATGCTACTGCAAATATTACAACAACACCGATTTTAGAAAATATTTTGCTAAAAGTTAACTTTAATAATGTGGTTTTTACATCAAATAATTTAGAAATGGCAATAGAATATGTTATTTCTGATGTTGAAATTTCTTCTGAGTGAGCTTTTTGCATTCCTTGAAAACTTTTCACAAGTTATATTTCTCTCTTGACAGATGATGATGTTGAAATTTCTAAAGTAAAAAGTGATAGTATAGAGGTAAAAACAGAAAGTTGAATTTTTAAAATTAAATGAGTTGAATCTTCTGAATTTCCTCTAATTCCTAATTTGAGAGAAGAACAACATTTTTATATGAATTGAAAAAATTTAAAAAAAGCTATAGAAAAAACTCTTTTTTCTTCGGCTGAGTGAGCTATTAGACCAACTTTAGCTTGAATATTTTTGAATATAAATTGAAAAGAAGCAAGGTTTGCCTCAACGGATAGCTTTAGATTATCTGAGTATAAAACATTTTTAGATGAAGAAATTTCTTGAAATCTTTCTCAAATTATTCCTTGAAAAACTTCTTCAGAGCTTAAAAATATGTTAAAAGACGATGAAAATGTAAAACTTGTTTTTGGAGAGAATCAAATAGCTTTTGTTTTTTGAAATACTAAATTTTATTCAAGACTTTTAAATGGAAAATTTCCAGATTATCAAAATTTTTTTCCTAATAGTTATTCAACTAAAGCAGAAATTAATAGATTTGATTTAATGTCAGCATTAAAAAAAGTTAATCTTATTTCCAAAGAAAATAATTATTCAATTAAAATGAGTTTTTCAGCAGAGAGTTGAATTTTGCTAGAAACTTCAGAAACTCAGATTTGAGAAACAGAGGTTAGATTAGTTTGAAGTGTGGAATGAGAAGAAAACATTATTTGAATAAATTCAACTTATTTCTTGGAGGCTTTGTGAGTTATGGAAACAACACATATTTCTATTAGATTTGAAAGTCCACTTGCTCCTGTTTTAATAACTCCTCTTATTGACCCAGATAAAAAAAATGATTACTGAGATTTTAGGCATATTATAATGCCTCTAAAAATATAGGAGATATTAATTATAAAAGATAGTAAAAAATAATCTTAATTACTATCTTTTTTTGTACCTAAAATTTTTTACTATTTTGTATTAATTTATACTAAGTAATGTAATTGAATTGAGAAAAATATTTTTATGTATTGGCTTCTTATAGCTATCTAAATTTTTTTTATAAAAAAAGTCAAAAAAAGTTTTGACTTATTAAGATGTTTCCCTATACTCCTTCCTGTCTTCCAAAAGAAGCAAGACATTAAGTCCTTTAAAATAGACTGAGAATATTAGAAAAAACTAGACAGAGATGAGA
>JBBILU010000076.1:0-2310 GCA_037444775.1 Candidatus Altimarinota bacterium | reverse complement strand
AAGCTGAAACAGCAGAATCTACTCATCAAGAAAGTCAAACTAAAATTCTTTGCATTTTTTATAATGGTGAAATAATATTTTTAATTTTTGGATTTACCACTTTTGTATATACTTGTGTTGTTTTAATGCTAGAATATTAAAACAATTTTTCAATATTTTAACTATTTTTTGTACACACGATATTTTCTTGAATTTGAATCATTTTTTATTATATTTAAATTATAAATATATTTTATCCAAAATATATTGCATAATATACTATTTTGAAATGAAATCAAGTGAATATTTTGGATAGAGAGTAGTTAGGAGATATTGCTTTATAGGTCTTTTAATAAGGTATCATATTTATATAAATCTCGCTGTCGCTCGAAAAAATGGGGGGATAAAAAATAAGGTAAAAAGTCTTTGGACTTTTTTGATAAAATAATTATATTAAATTTAACTTTTATATTTTAATTTCAACAAATATGTCTTTCAAGTTTATTGATTTATTCGCTGGAGTTTGATGATTTCATAAAGCATTATCAGAATTATGATGAGAATGTGTTTTTTCATCTGAAATTGATACAAATGCAAGAAAAACTTATGAAATGAATTATAAAAAACATAATCCAAAACTTTTTGAAAATTGAAATTTTAATGAAGATATAACTTTGCAAGATGAAAAAAACATTCCAGATCATGATATCTTGTGTGCTTGATTTCCCTGTCAAGCATTTTCAATAGCAGGTTATCAAAAATGATTTGAAGATCAAAGATGAACTTTATTTTTTGATATAGTTAGAATATTAAAAGAGAAAAAAACACCAATTATTTTTTTAGAAAATGTAAAAAACTTAGCTTCTCATGCTGAATGAGAAACTCTTAGACTTATGTTAAAAATGTTAAAAGAAGAGTGATATTTTATACATTTCAAAGTTATGAATAGTATGGAATATTGAAATGTCCCACAAAATAGAGAAAGAATTTATATTGTTTGATTTAGAGATAAAACAAAATTTGATAAATTTAGTTTTCCAGAAAAAATAGAATTAAAAACAAATTTAAGAGAAATACTTGAAGGTGAAGTTGATGAAAAATATTACTATAATTGAAAACCTTTATACGAAAAGTTAAAGGACAATGTGAACAATTTTAATAGAGCTTATCAATGGAGAAGACAATATGTTAGAGAAAATAAATCTTGAGTTTTCCCAACTTTAACTGCAAATATGTGAACTTGATGACATAATGTTCCAATTATTTTAGATAAAAAATGAATTAGAAAAATAACACCTAGAGAAGCATTTTTAATACAATGATATCCAAAGGATTTTGTATTACCAAATTTAGCAGATTCTCATTTATATAAACAAGCTTGAAATAGTGTTTCTATGCCAGTTATAAAAAGAGTTGCTGAGAAAATACTTTATGTTTAATAATTTTAGTAAAAATATGTATGTATTAGAACCTTTAAAACAAGAAGAATTGCACAAACTTTTTGATGATGATGCTAAAAATATCATTGAATATTTTATAAAGAAAAGTGTTTTTTCTCAACCTGAAAAAATGGTATGACAAAAAGATTTACCTATACAAATACCCAAAGAACATATAGAACAATGGATTACACAAGCTCTTTGAATAGAATCAAAAGGAGCTTGAAGTTATGCTATTGATTTATTAGATAGCAAAAATAATTGGTGAGCTGATGTAAAAATGCTTTCTGCAAAAGTAGATAAAGATTGAAATTTAACAAACAATGATAGTTGAGAAACAAGTTTAGCACAAAAATTTAAAAGCACTTGAGTTTGATTAGATAATTTGTTTATTGAATGAAAATATCAAATAATAATGGAAGAATGGTTTTGAATATATAAAGCAAAATTAGAAAATGTTATTGAAGAACACAATTTAAAAAACATTTATTATTTTATCATATTGAGATGATGAGATAAATTATATTTACTTTGAATGGAAGTTTTTTTAGAAAATCTTTGAAATTGTAGTGTAAATAATGATAGAACTTCTAAAGATTCAGTTTTTATTGATAATTTTATAGATTCAGATTTATGAAATATAAAGATTTATAAAGCAAAGAAAAGAATGGAGCTTAGATTAAAGCCTAAAAATTGGTTTGATAAAAATTTAACTATTGAGTTTCCGACAGAGTTAATAGTTGATGAAATCAATTTTAGAGAATTTGTAAAAAATTGATGAAATATTGAGAATTACTGAAAAACAAAAGCAGATAATTTTTTTAAAAATTGAAAATAATTTATTATTTAAAAACAGCTTGACTTGTTTTTTGTCTTCAATATTCTAATGTTT
>JBBILU010000075.1:0-2326 GCA_037444775.1 Candidatus Altimarinota bacterium | reverse complement strand
AGTTAAACTAATAAAAAATTTAAATAATTCTTCAATTAAAAGTAAATTATTTTCTTTGTCTATTATTATATTTTTTAAATATTGAAATTCATCAAGAATTATAACTGGTTTTTTTCATTTTTCATTTAAATCTACTATTTTCTGCTTCATCAAGCTAAAAATATTTTTTTCTAGCACATTAATATCTTTTAAATCCCAAGAAAAACCAAATTCTCAAAAAATACCTGCTTTTGCTCAAATAGAAAAATTTTTTGGAAGAGTTTTTGTTTTTCACATCAAATCTTTTGGGAAAAATAAATTTCTAAAATCTGTAAAGTCACGAATTAAAACATCTCTCATATTTATATAATTCACATCATACTTCCCTTCTGGGAGTTCATTAATTACTTTATTTATTAATGTCGTTTTTCATGTTGATTTTGGTCAATAAATAAACAAAATACTTGTTGGAGCTGAATATAAATATTGATTAATATATTCTGTTTCAGCAATTCTATTTATAAAAGGAGGGTATTTATCAAAATATTTTTTTACCATATTTTTTTGATTAAATTTTAAAAATTTCTCTCATTATATGAAAATAATATGAATGTCAAAATAAACTATTTTAAAACAAAAACTCCCAAAATCTTGGGAGTGTATCATATTTGTTTGCCTTTTTATTTTTTTTCTAAAAATTAGTAAATAAAATTTTTATTAAGTTTTAGTTTTTTATTTAGTTTTTTCAATGAAAAATATTATTGTTTCATTAATTGTTCAATAGAAACTCTTTCTGTTTCTTTTGGTAAAAGATTTTCTGCCAAGGCATAAGCTGCATTAACTGTTGCAGAAAAGATGAAGGCACTTATCGCAAATATGATAGCAAGAGTAAATAATGTTCTCATAATATTTTGGTTAGTGAAATAAATTATTTACACATATATTAGAACACATATTTAACTACTTGTCAAGAGTTTGCAAAAGTTTTTTTAAAATAAATTATATTTTTATTGAGTTTAGGCTTAATAATCAGTAAAATAATTATTATATTATTAGTGAAAATAACCATAATGGAATTTTATTTTGTTCTGAAATAATAATTTCATCACTTACAATAAAAGAATTAACTTCTTCTTTTATCTGTTTTCTTGTTTTATTTTTTCATCAAACCTCAAAAATATATTGTTTATTGTTATAAAAAAATATAATATCTCCATTTGTTGGCAAACTTAAATCTGTAGAAAACTCATTTTGTTGATTTATAAGTCTTTTTAGAAAATGAATTAAAAAAGATTCTCTTACTGTTCATAAATTTACTCAAGAATTAAAACTATAATATAAATTCGGATTTCATAAATATATCTTAAATTCTTTTCTCAACATATCAGACAATCAAACACTTTTTGGAACTAAATTAATTATTCATATTTTACTCAATATAAACAATATATTTTCTAAAGTATCTGAATTAACTCATATTTTTTTTGATAATGTTGTATAATTTAAATCTCAAGGTAAAGTATTTGCAATAAAATAAAAAACTTTTTTTATTTTAATTAGTGTTGATGTTTGGAAATTTACAAAACTAGGTAAATCTTCAATAATAACTTTTTCTAATGTATTAAAAAGTTTAGAGTAAAAATCTTCTATATCAAAAGCTTTAGAATAAGGATAAAATCCAGTTTTTAAATAACTATCAATATGAACTTTATTTATTTTTTTTCATAAATCAAAGCTAATTTGTTTATGATTATTTATTATTTCTTCAAAAGTAAAATTATTTATATCTATATTATAGTAAAATTTCATAAATTCCATGAAATTTAAAGGAAAAACTTTTATAATTTTTACTCTTCTCTCCAAAGATGATGTTCAAGAAATAATATCAAGACTACTACTTCACGAAAAAATTATTTTTTTTTCAGGAAAGCTATCAATAATATTTTTTAATTCTAATGTCCAATTAGAATATTTATGAATTTCATCTATCAAAATATTTTCTATATTGTAATCTAAGAATAATTCATAGACAAACTTAAAAAGTCAATATGAACTTATTATTGAATTATCTGCTGAAAAATAAAAACTTTTTTCGTGATTTTTTGCATATTGCAATAAAGATGTGGTTTTTCAAATTCCTCTTTCTCAAACAATTCATATTACATTTATATCCTTTTCAAGTATTGGATAATAATATCTACAAAAGTCTGTATTAACGGAAGAAATAAGTTTATCACTAATGGATTGTAAAATTTTTATCATGTTTCTTTTATATTATAATAGCTAAGATTACTAATCTAGTATAATACATTCTGAAAGAATTGCAATTTAAATAACTAAATTTTAT
>JBBILU010000074.1:0-2448 GCA_037444775.1 Candidatus Altimarinota bacterium | reverse complement strand
CCTTGATTCATCAATCCCATTGCCTCATCTTTTTCAAAACCTCATTCTTGCATCAAAATTCTTCTTTTTTCAACTCTAATTTTATCTAATTCTCTTTTTTCTGCTATATTTAAAACTCAAGTTCTTTCTTTTTCAAAAAGTTCTGTAAATCTAGCTCCTCAATGTTCATGAGCTTTTTTTAATCAAGCTTGTTGAGTTTCATTTAATTCTTTTCATAAAAAATTTCAAGCTTGAGTTATTCTATCAGTTTCTGATAAAGCCATATTTTTTACTAAAGTATCATAATCAGCTATTTTACTCATTTCCTTTACAAAACCTTTTTCAAAAATTTTAACTCATCATTTTACAATTCAAGTTAAAGTAGAACCACTAGCAAGAGCATAAATTACAAACTCACAAGCTATTGCAAATCATTGAACAACTTCATCTGAAAAGTTGAAAATTCAAATTCAAGCATGATCTACAAACTTTTCTGAAATACTTCACTCTTTTATTTTTCATTCATTTCTTTCTAAAACTTGTGAAGTAGCTTCTACTTCTAAAGCTTTTATTACAGTGTTTCACAAAGTTTCTTCAAAAGTTTTTTCAAGCAATTGATCTAAAGTTTGACTTGTTCAATCTGCTTGTGATACTTCTTTTCAAGATAACCAAGTATTGAGTGCTTCTAGCCTTTGATTTCATTTATCATCAAGAGTAGATTTGTTTTTTTCTAAAAATTCTTTTTCTTGTTTTAATTTTTGTTTTTGTTGAATCTTTAAAAATTCTTTTGATTTTTGAACTCACTCAATTTCTTTAATAAGTTCTTCTGCTACTCTTTTATGCCAAATGTCTATTTTACTTCATATATCTGGAACCATTCAAGTTATCAAACTCTCAACTTCATTTTTGTTTATTGGTTGTTTTAGAAAAACTTCTTTTATATTATCTTTATTTTGTGATATTTTTTCAAGAAATACTTTTAAAGCTTTTCAAATATCTGAATCTCCTTCTTCTTTTGCAATATCTTTAGGAGAATTTTCTATGATAGCTTGTCAAGCATCTAAACTTTTGTTCAAAGCTCAAGATCACCATAATCAACCTTGATTATTTAAATCTACTTTATCTTGCTTTTCTAGAATACTATAGAATTCTGAAGTAAGTTTTACTGTATCTTTCAAGTCTCAAAAAGCAATTAAATCTCTAAACTTTTGTGAATAATCATAAGCATTTTCAATAGCTTGTCTTTCATCTACACTATTAAAAGTTCCCCTTTTATTTGCTTTTATATCTGCAATAGATTTTGGATCAAAAAATACTGTTTTTAGTAAATCTTCAAAATCAACCTTTGAAACATCTTGACTTCAAAGTCCAGACAAAGCAATTTCTGCTTTTTGTATTTCATCTGCAAAATTAATTCAATCTGTATTTGATGACATTCATTTGACATACTGCAAATATTTAGGTCAAAATTCTTTTATCAAATCAAATCTTGCTTTTCTATCATCATTATTTTGTTCAAGTCAATATGATTTTAAAGTATCTACTTTCCCATCTATAATAATATTTACATCTTTTCAATTACTTCTTATTGCTCCACTATTTCACTTTTTATAAGAGGTAACTTTTAGGTAAAGTTGAAATCGTGCTACTAATTCTTGATTAGTTCAAAATAAGCTTTCTAATGACTTTCAAGAATTTAACTCATCAAGTAAAGCCTTTCATAAAGCCATCTCCCCCCCCCATCAATTTTGGCTTTAATATCAGCAAGCTGTAACTTAGATAAAGCTTCTGATTCAGCTGTTTCTAAAGTTTCTCAATTATCACTCAATATTTCTCATATTGATTTTGGCATTTCCACCATAATAACTTCTTTTTAAAAAAATAAATAATTTAATCAAATTTTTTCTATTCTCCATCCTTAGTAAGGAGGGAGTTAGAGGGTGGTTTTCTTACAAACTCCCCAATAATTCCTCCAACTCTCCCTTCAAATCCTGCCTTTCTTTGTGTTCCAAATCCTTCATCTGTCTCAACTTTTGCTGAATAAGAGAAAGCTTTTCTTGATTTCAAGAACTTTCTTTTTCTAAAGCAATTTCCAAAAGTTTTTCTATGAGTTCAAAAATAGAAACTAAACTTTCTTCACTTGGTTTTGAAACTACTTTGAAAAAGTCTCTCAAATCAGCAAAAATATGTTTTGGTTCTACTTGAACCAAAATATTTACTAGAATTTTATATTTTTCGTCATAGCTTTTTGCCTTAAAAACTTCTAAACTTATCATAATTTACAAGTATTAAAATATACTTTTTCTTAAATTTTAGCACAAATAAAAAAATATTGCAAAAACTTGGCAATACTTTTTTTAAAATTTCAGTAGTTTTATTTTTTCATCATACTTCAATAGTGTATTCCTGATTTCTCTATCGTCCCGTTTCAAATCCGACCAGTTTTGTTAGATTCAAAACTTGGATTTA
>JBBILU010000073.1:0-2478 GCA_037444775.1 Candidatus Altimarinota bacterium | reverse complement strand
AAAAATGGTTGCAAAAATTAAAAAAGTAGCTAGTATCTGAGATACTATTTGAGGAATTCTTGAAGTAACAGTGAAAAATCCTTGCAAAAATTTAGGAGAACCAACTTTTGGAAAAATTAAAGCTCGTTTGGCTGATGCAATGCTAAGTATTTGAGCTGTTCAAGGGTTTGAATATGGAGCTGGGTTTGATACAGTTCATCATACTGGACTGAGTTATAATGAAGGATTTGAAAGTAAAAACCCCCTATCTGTATCTTTCTCTCCAAGGGAGAAAGAAAGCTACAATATTCATTCTCCACATAATAATTATGGAGGAGTTTTGGGTTGAATTTCAACTTGAGAAGATATAATTTTTAGAGTTGCAGTGAAGCCAACTTCTAGTATTTATATTCCACAACACACAGTTGATATTTTTGGAAATGCAGTAGATTTTCAAATTCACTGAAGACATGATCCTTGTATTTTACCAAGAGCAGTTCCTATAATTGAAGCCATGACAGCTTTGGTTTTGATGGATTTAGTTTTGATTGATAGAAGTAAGAGAGTTTAAAAATTTTTATTTATTAATAATAATGTTTATGAAAAATTTAAAAAAGGTTAATATGTATTTATGTTTTTTATTTATTATTTTTTCGTTTAATTTATCTGTTTTTGCTGAAGAATCTAGATTGATAAATGACCCTATTTTTAAAAAATGTGAAACCATTTCACAAAAAGATTTTTCTAATATAGAATATAATAAATATACTGGTGAAAATAATTTTGAAAATATATATAAAAAACAAGATGAAAAAATCAATCTTCTTAATAAAGAGTTTCCTTGAAATAAATGAATTCTTGTATTAGAAGATTCAACAAAATATTTTATTACTTTGACAGATACCCATTGAAAGTTTTATGTTCAAGATCAATCATGAAAAAAAACAAAATATTATAAAGATATAAAAAGTTGGTACACAGGTTATGACAGAACCATTAATCTTGTTTGAAATAAATCTTTTTTTGTAGCTATAAAAGATAATAACTCTGAAGTATTAGTAATAGATTGAAAAGAATCTAAAGAATATAAAAGTATAAGTTTTCCATGATATTCTTGAATTGTAGAGAACTGGATGTTTAATGCAAAAACTGTTGATGGAAAAAATATTATATTACTTTTAAAAAGTAATTGAGAAATTAAAGAAGTTTGAGATTTTGAAGATGATATATCTTTTGATTTTTCTTTTGCTAGGTGAGATCTTAAAAATAATAAATTTTTTGATTTTTCTTTTGTTGGTTGAGATTTGGATAAAACATATGTTTTTGCTTTTTCAGATAATTATTCTAATAAAAAAGGGAAATTTATAATGATTGATATGAATGGGGTGATATATGATAATATGAAATATATTTATAATCAGTATAATTCAATTTCCATAAAAAATAATAAACCTGTATTTTTTGGTGTTAATCATAAAGATGAACTTACAATGATTTCATGAGATACTGTTAAGTCATTGCCTTGAATTTCTGTTAAATCAATTGAATATGTTTATAATGTATGAAATACTACTCTTGTAGTAATCTGAAGAACGGATTGAAAACAGCAAGTAGTTTTTAATATGAAAGCAGATAAAGAAACTTTTGATACAATTATTCATGATATGGGTTTTTCTGTACAATATCCACAAGTTTCTCAAGATGGCAAAAAATATATGTATGTTTGAAATAATAAAACTATTTATAATGAAAAAGATTCTGATACTTGGTCTCCTCCACTTAAACAATGATCTTCTTCTATTGTTATAAATTGAAAAGTAGAAAATAAAATTGATACTGATGATAATAAGCCATTATTTATAAATACATTATTTTATAATAATGAACCTTTTTACACTACTTTTTGAGAAGATGGAAAAACAGAAGTTATTTTATGAAGTGATAATTCTAAAAAAAGTTATTATGATATAAAATATACTCAATCAATATTAGGTTGATTTCAATGACAAATTGTTTGACGAGATAAAGATATAATAGATGTTTTATCTTGACCTTCTTTAAAAATTATTCAATCATATAAGATTCCTGACTTACACTCATTTTGATTTATTTGAGATTTAGATAAGGAAAATATAGCTTTGGAAGTTTCAACACAATCTTGAAAGTTTGTTTATTTTAATGATGAAAAAAGCCTTGCTTACAAAGATATATCTAATGTAGAGCTTTTATTTGAGAATCGTGAACTTACAGGAAAAATGTCTGCAATAATTAATAAAAATTATTATATTTGTGATATTAGTCATTTAATCTATAAGTATCCTACATTGACACAGAAAGATAAAATTATATTAGATGAATATGTTAAAAAGTTATCACTCAGAATTTATAATAAAGAAAAATGAAGTGAATATTTTGTTTTAACTTTGGGTAAGTATAGTGAAAAATTTGATAAATGAAGTAGAAAATATGATATTATTTCTTATATTTTTAATAAATTGA
>JBBILU010000072.1:0-2660 GCA_037444775.1 Candidatus Altimarinota bacterium | reverse complement strand
GTTCTATTTTTATCTCTCATTTTTCTATTTCACTTTCCCAGTCTTCTTTAACTATTGCTAAAGGAAACTTTTTTCAAAATAATTCATATCTCGGTTTGTAGCTTGAATACCAGTAATTATTAAAGTTAAGAATATATTTGTTCAATAACTTTAAAACTTCTTTCTTTAAATCTTGTTTTGTAATTTCATTATTTTTTAGTTTTTCTTTTAATCTACTTATGGCTTTTGTATCAAATAAATCTTCTTCTATTCTTCTGTGAAATGTTTCTACATGTCAATTTTGTTCTTTTCTATTTATCAAAGTATATCATCAAATTTTTCTTTCAAAAATAATACTATTTTTTGATAATTATTTATTTTGTTAAAATGTGATTAGTAAGCCATATTTAACTATTATGAATTTTAGAAAAAATTTTAGTCTATTTTTTTTGACTTGTTTTGCTCTTTAATATCTTCTTGAGAGTCTTTTTAAGTGGTCGGATTTGAGTGGGACGATACAAATTATCAATTATATTTTTTATATGCTTCTCTTATTAATTCTTTAGCATAAAATAAATCATCTTTATCTTTTACCATTAAAGTTGATTTTTTTCCCCATCATCTTTCTTCAGGAATATTTTTTATCATATCTTTATGATCATCTAAATCTTCTTTATGTAAAGAAACAAAAGTTATAGCTATTCATGATTTATAAAAATTTAAACCTACTAAATTTTGAATATTTTTTCTGTATCATGCATAAAATTTAGTTATATTCTCTTTAAGATTATTATCTAATGATAGTATAAAATCTCTTAAATCTTCATATAATTCTCTAGTATATTCCCAATTTGGTTTTATTAAATCATCAATTTCATATGTTTTTATTTCTTTGTTTACTTTTTCAAATTCATCAGTTTCAAATTTTGTTACTGTTTTAATGCTTTCAGTAGTATTTGAAGCTTTTATTGGATTAAAAACAACTACTCAATTTGAAAATTGTTTTAATTCCCATAACTCAATTGCTAAATCTTTAAAATTTATAGATTCTCTTTGATATCTATTAAAACTATCAGCAATAATAATAACCCTGCTTTGTGACCAGTCTATATCTTTTACATCTATAAACTCTTTTCTTTTTCTTCAAAGCTCTTGAGTAAAATCTGCTTTATTGTTAAGCATTAAAGCTAAGTAACTCATTCATTGATCTATAACTGAATAGCTATTTCATCTTTTATATTCAATAATTACAAAAGAATTTGTTTCATTATCAAAAGCTAAAGAATCAATTCTTAAATTACTTAACTGAAATTCAGTTTTTATAAATTCTAATCAAAAAATATTTTCTAAGTTAACTTCAGTTAAAGATTGCATATCTTTTTCTAGAGTGAATCAAATTTCTTTTACTTGAAGTAATTTTCAAGAGTTATTATTGTATATTTGCATAAAACTTTTTATTAAATATTAAAAGTGTAAAATATAATCAGGTTATGTAGAAAGCACTTATGAATAAAATCACTCGGAATAAAAAGAGTTATTTTATTTATAAGTGCTTTTTACTATGCACTGCCTGGCAAAATTCCTGAACTAATAAGAAAGGAAATTTTCAAAAAGTATAAGGAAAAAATGAAAATTACAAAATGAAAAAATATTGCTTGAGAAAATCCAAATAAGAAGAAATATATAGCTTCGATTATAGATGATGCTACGAGGATGAGTTATACTAAAGTTTTAGCAAATAAAAAAGCAAAAACATTGGCTATATTTATAAAAAGGGCTTACAAATGGTTTAAAAATAAAGGAATAACAATTAAAAAACTACTTTCTGATAATTGACTTGAATTTAGCACTCATCATACATCATCAAAAAAGTATCATAGTTTTGAGATAATGCTTGAGAAACTACAAATAATACACAAATATACAAAAGTTAGAAGACCACAAACAAATTGAAAAATAGAGAGATTTTGGAGAATATTTGAAGAACAATTTTTTAGAAAATATGAATTTCTATCAAATAAAGATTTTAATTTAAAACTAATGGATTGGTTGGTTTACTACAATACAAAAAGAAAGCATTGATGAATAAATTATATTACACCAATGCAAAAATTAGAAAATCTTTTGGAGAACAATCTTGTTTGTTTATATCTTTTAAAATAGTTACTTTTCTCATATTCTTGCCAAAAAGAATATTCTAAAGATTTTGGTTTATTTTTTTCTCAAATATGAATTATTTCTTTTATGCTTGTTTTTCATATTCAAAATTCTTTTAAATATTCACAAAATTTATTTTTTGACATTGTTTTATTTTTCTCACGGTAAGCTTCAAAAAGCTTTAATTTCAATTCTAAGCTTATATTTTTGTTTGTTTGATGTTTGTATCCTGTTTCTCTCAAATGATTTACTAGCCTTGTTATTTTCATTTCTTCCATAGATAAATAATTAATTGTTAAAATATATAGTTTTTTATTTTCTTTCAAAAATAATACTATTTTTTGATAATTATTTATTTTGTTAAAATGTGATTAGTAAGCCATATTTAACTATTATGAATTTTAGAAAAAATTTTAGTCTATTTTTTTTGACTTGTTTTGCTCTTTAATATCTTCTTGAGAGTCTTTTTAAGTGGTCGGATTTGAGTGGGACGATACATTGTTTATAAATTCATAACAAAAGCC
>JBBILU010000071.1:0-2853 GCA_037444775.1 Candidatus Altimarinota bacterium | reverse complement strand
TTGCAAAAAAATTAAAATACAAAAAAGATGTTTTTATAAAAACATCTTTTTAAACCCAATGCCATTAAGTTAAGGAATTTTTACGAATTAATGACCTCTATCCCCTGACTTCAAGAGATTTTTTCAAAAAATGGCTATGATTTTTTTCTACGATTTTTTGCAAAAAATGTGTTTTTTTTGCAAAGTAATAAAAAATATGATAGGATGTTTAGGATTTATTTTATAAATTATAAATATTGAGTTTCTGGAGAGGTATGATATTCTTGAGAAAGTTTCTCAGCAAATGTTCATGCTAAAACTGACTTAAGAAATTATGTAACAGTTTGATGAGAAGTAAAATGAAAAATGTCAGTTTCTAAAAATACTGATATGCTTGCTTGATTAAGTTGAGAAGCTACCGTAACATGAAAACCTTGAAATGTTCAAAGTATTTGATGATATGTACAAGCTTGAGTTTGAGTAGAATCTCAATTAGATAATTGATGAAAAGTTGAAGCTTGATTTGTTGCTTGATTTGTTCCATGAACAACATTAACTACTGGCTGAGTTAAAGATCAAATTTGATGAGCTTGATTAGGAATGGAATCTACAACATTACATGGGAGATATACTGCTCCAAGTTGAAATTCTGTTTATTGAAAGGTATGGAAAACTTGATCGAATTTATGAGAATGAAATTCAGGAGATATTTTGGAAGTTTGATGAACTACAAAGTTGTGAAAAAATATAGCACTTGATGCTTCTGTTTCATTATGAGAAGGGAATGAAACAGCAAATGTTTGAGTTACTTTTAATTTAGATTGAAAATGAAATGATTCAGGAAAAGCATATAGAAATCCATCTTAATAAAACAGTAGTAGAAAAAGAATGATTTGATTTTAATTTAAACTAAAAGAAATTTATTTTTTAATTATAAAATTATGTGAGGAAATCTAGAAAGTTATAAAGCAGGTAATAATACTGACCCTAACAAAGCTGAAGCAGGAGGATTTAAAGCAACAATGAGAAAATGTGAAGAAATGGTTGTTTGAGATCCTAAATGACAAAAAGAAGTAGAAGTTTTAGAGGGAAGACAGACATGAGAGAATCAAGAAAAAGAAAAAGAATACAAGTTGAAAAAAAAACAGTATCATGAAGAATGTAGAGTTTGACATCAAGAATTAGCTAATGAAATGTGAAAAACAGAACTTTTACATTGATCTAATGATTTAAAAGAACCAGAAAAAAGTAATTTTATAAGAGTTATGAACACTTATTGATGACATATACAAACTTGTATTAATAAATATTCTCATTTATTAAAATGAAAAGGTCCAGATAATCTTCTTGCCTTTATAAAGGGGGTAATTGATCATGAAAGTAGTTTTAAGGAAAATACAACAGATTGAAAGTGATCTTATGGACTTATGCAAATTAGGATGGGGTCAACTGTTAGGGAAATAATTAATATCACCTGAATAGATCCTTCAACTTCAAGTAGAAATAATCTTGAATGATGAATTGCATACCTATTTTGATTAATATGAGAATTTTGATTAGAAAAGTGATTATCTGCATACAATGCTTGACCAACAAAATATAGAAAGTGAGAATGACAAATAACTAAATATGCTCATTGAGTTTTAAATGACATGAAGAAATATATATAACTCTCAATACCATTAGTTAAGACATCACCCTACCGTGCTCTTTAGAGGAGAGGAGAAGAAAAAACTCCTTTCCCATTTTTTGTAAAACTTCTTGAAGTTTATTTGAGGTTAAAAGCATCTGAAGTTATTTCGGACATAATTTTTCAAATAAATTTCTATAATTTCAAAAAATCCTTAAATTCTCAAGTATACCAAAGCTCAAATTGTTTTTTGTCAATAAAATGTTGTTGTCAAGATTTTGAACTTAGCAAAAAAGATGCAAGTAAACTTCAAATTCTAGCTGACTTTTCCCAAGAATATCACATATAAAGTCATTTCAAAAGTCCAGCTCTAAAAGCATCACCAACTCAAGTGTCATCAATAACAGTTTCATTTTCTACAGCTTCAACTTCTATTAAAGAATTTTTATCCATTATTTTGGATCAATCTTTTCAGAATGTTATTATAACTTTTTCATATTTTGGAATTATTTCTTCTGCTTTTTGTTCTGTAATTTTTTTGTATAGAGAAAAATTGTGTTTACTAAGAATTAAATAAGTTGCTAAACTTTCGGCTTTTTTAATAAATTCTTTATCTAAATCTCAAGTAATATGACCTGGATCAAAAAAAGTTTTTATTCATCTTTTTTTAAATTCTTCTAATGAATACAAAATAAAGTCTTTATTTGTTGCTCAAATAAGAGCATATTTAATACTTTCTGTAATTGAATCAAATTTCACTAAATTTACTTTGTCTCCAACTCAAGGGAAAAAAGTATTTATTTGATTTCAAAAAGAATCTTTCATTATGCTAGATACAGCTGATAATCCATTTCTACTTTTATGGATATAGTTTAGATTAACATTTTCTCTAATATATTCACTGAATTCATAATCAAATCAAACTGCTCAAAGTAAAATGGCTTTTTCTCAGAGCAAAGCTAAATTATAAGCAATATTTAGTCAGTTTCATCATGGTAATCTTTCCATACTCAAAAAACTCATTGAACTATTTATGTTTCATTCAAAAAGACTTTTCTCGAGATTTTGTTTTATATCAAAATCTGCTTCAAAAATATTATCATAAGTTATTGATCAAATTATACATATTCACATATTTTTATTTTTATAAATTAATATAGCTTATATTAACATATTTTTTATAATTTAACAATCTATCGTCCCGTTTCAAATCCGACCAGTTTTGTTAGATTCAAAACTTGGAC
>JBBILU010000070.1:0-2940 GCA_037444775.1 Candidatus Altimarinota bacterium | reverse complement strand
ATAAAAAATATTCCTCCACTGGAATATTTTTTCTTTCTGCAAAAAACTTGCAAAAAAAGACAAAAAATCATATAATAAAGGAAATAAATTTAATTTATTTCCTTTATTTAAGTACATATATGAAAGAAAAGATAAAAGAAGTTATAAAAAGCTTCCAAAATAAAACTTTAAAAGTTTCACATAGAAATATAGAAATTCCTTTAGATAGCTGAAAAATAGTCTCTATTATTTGAGCAAGAAGAGTAGGAAAAACATTTTTGCTGTATGAAATTATAGAAAAACTAAAAATAACTTGAATTAGAAAAGAATATATTTTGTACTTTAATTTTGAAGATGATAGATTTGAATTTGATAAGCATAATTTAGATCTTATCATTTCAGCCTATAGAGAATTATATCCTGAAACAAATTTAGAAGAAATATATATATTTTTTGATGAAATCCAAGAAATTGATTCTTGGGAAGTTTTTGTGAGAAGAATTTATGATAACATAACAAAAAAAATCTTTTTGACTTGATCTAGTTCAAAATTATTAAGTAAAGAGTTATCTACAAATTTGAGATGAAGAAGTATAAGTTATGAATTGTATCCTTTATCTTTTAGAGAATTTTTACATTTTAAAAATATTTCAGTTGATATATATGATGAAAATAGTATTTATAAAATAAAAAGTGAGTTTAACAAATATTTACTTGGTTCCTATCCTGAAATCATACATTATGATGAAGAAATTAGACAAAAAACATATAAAGAGTATTTAAATGTAATGATTTTTAAAGATCTAATTGAAAGATATAAAATCAGAAATGAACAAGTATTGGGAATATTTATAAAAAAAGTTTTATCAAATATTTCAAAAGATTTTAGTATAAATAAATTCTATAACGAAATTAAATCAATGTGATTGAAAGTTTCAAAAGATCTAATTTATGAAATACCAAGGTATTTAGAGGATATATATCTAGCATTTTTTGTATTAAAATATGATGAGTCAGTTTCAAAAATGGAAACAAGTTCAAAAAAAGTTTATAGTGAAGATTTGGGTTTCACTAGATTATTTTTATTTGATTTAGATAATGGAAGACAACTAGAAAATTTAGTATTTATAGAATTAAAAAGAAGATGATCTGAAATATATTATCATAGAAATAAAAAAGAATGTGATTTTTTGATTCGTGATAGATGAATTATCACTGAAGCAATACAAGTATCTTGGAGTTTGTATGAACCAGCTACAAAAAAAAGAGAAATAGATTGACTTATTGAGGCTCTTGAACTATATAATTTAGAAACTTGAATAATTTTAACCTATGATGATAAGGAAGAAAAAATAAACATAAAGTGAAGAAATATAAAAGTAGTTCCAATTTGGAAATGGATTTTGTAAAAAATATTTTGAAAATCATAAAAAAATCTTCCAATATTCTCCAAAGTGAAAAATTTTAGGAAAAAATGAAAATCTTTGCAAAATAAAAAGTTTCTAGTATACTGGTAATAATATATTTATTATTACTATTTAATTAGAAACTATGAAACAAGATCTTCTAAAATATCAAAATCTTTTAACAGAAAATCTTTCTCTCAGAAAAAGATATTTATATGATATTCTTCCTAAAAACCAAAGATTAATATGAGTTTTGGGTTTGAGATGAGTTTGAAAAACAACTCTCCTTCTTCAAAAACTTATGGAAAATAAAAAAGATTCTCTGTATTTTTCTATGGATAATTCTTTGGTGGTCAGCAAATGACTTTTTAAAACTGTGGATGAGTTGTATTTTCAATATTGAGTAAAAAATTTTTATATAGATGAAATCCATAAATATAAAAACTGGAATCAAGAACTGAAAAATATATATGATAGTTTTCCGAGCATTCAAATATTGTTTTCTGGAAGTTCTAGTATTGATATTATAAAATGAAGCTATGATTTATCAAGAAGAGCTTTGATTTATAAACTCAATCCTCTTTCATTTAGAGAATTTCTTAATTTTAGATATTCCTATGATTTCACAGAGTTGTCATTACAAGAAATTTTTGACCCAAAAAATATTTTAGAAAGTTTTTATGAAAAGATACATAAAATTCCTTTATTTGAAGAATTTAAGAATTATTTAGCTTTTGGAGAGTTTCCATTTTTTCTTGAATGAGAGAAAAAAGAATATACTTTAAAACTTGAAAATGCAATAAATAAAATTATTTATGAAGATATAGGAGCTTTTTATTCACTCAAAACAGAAAATTTATTACAAATAAAACAAATTCTCTATTTTATTTGTAATAGTGAACCTTGACTTTTTAGTGCCAATTCTCTTTCTAAAAATTTGACTATCAGTAATGATTCTGTTTCTCATTATGCGACTATTCTACAAGAAGTCTGACTCATACAGAGTGTGAGATTTGCTTGAAATATAAGCCAATCTTTAAGAAAAGCAAAAAAAGTTTTTTCTAGTATTATTAATATTCATTTTCTTCCCAGTTATTCTCTTTTAGAACAAAGTTTTATTTGAAAGATAAGAGAAAGTTTTGTAGTAAGTTCACTAGAAAAGTCTTGAAAAGAGGTTTTTTATGTAACAAATGGAGATTTTAGTTTTATGATTTGAAATCAGGAATACACCATTGAAGTATGATGAAAAAATAAAAACTCCAAACAAATTAAAAATATAGATAATTCTTTTGTTGTTTTAGATGATATTATGTATAAAACTGAAAGAAAAGTTCCTTTATGGTTATTATGATTTCTTTACTAAATGTATCTTCCCACTCAAATCCGACAAGTTGATAATGCTGAGAGATGAGATACTAAAGAGCAAAACAAGTCAAAAAATAGATTAAAATTTTTTCTAAAATTTATAATAGTAAAGTATAGCTTACTAATCACAAAAGTCATAAGTAGATTAAAAGAAAAACTAAAAAATAATGAAATTACAAAACAAGATTTA
>JBBILU010000069.1:0-3074 GCA_037444775.1 Candidatus Altimarinota bacterium | reverse complement strand
ACAAATTATTTTATGTCAAAATAATCATATCATATCATATCAGAAAGGTCAAAAATTTGCTTGAAGAAAAAATAAAGTTTAATTAAAAAACATTGTATCTTGTTTCTATAAAGGGAAAACTAAAAAAGTTTTAGAATTATAAATAAAAAATAAAAAAAGTTGATTTTATTTAGCAAGTAAATATTATCTAGATAATATTATTTTTATAAATAAATATTATATGTATAAAAGATTGTTAGAAGAAGATTTTTTAACTTGGATTGGTAGAGAAGAAATACTTATTTTAACTGGTTCTAGACAAGTTTGAAAAAGTAGTTTTTTGAAATATATTCAGAATAAATTAGATAAAAAAACCATTTTTTACAATTTAGAAGATTTAGATTTATTGAATATTTTTAATGAAAGTCCAAAAAATCTTGTAAGTCTTTTAAAAGAAAATTTTGATTTAAAAGAAAAAATTTATGTTTTTATTGATGAAATTCAATATTTACATAATCCAACAAATTTTCTAAAGTTCATTTATGATGAATATAAAGAGCAAATTAAATTGATAGTTTCTTGAAGTAGTGCTTTTTATATAGATGAAAATTTTAAAGATAGTCTTGCTTGAAGAAAAAAACTTTTTCATTTGAATCCTCTCAATTTTAAAGAATTTTTAATTTTTAAAGATGAAGAGATTCTACTCTCTAGTTTATGAAATTTTTCTCATCTTACAAAAATAACTCAAATAAAACTTCAGTCATACTTGGATGAATTTATTATGTTTTGATGATATCCAAAAGTTGTAATTGAAAAAAGTTTTGATTTTAAAAAACAGCTTATTTGAGAACTTGTTAATTCTTATATTAAGAAAGATATTTTAGAATCAAAAGTTGAGTTTCAAGATAAATTTTTTAATTTGTATAAATTATTAGCTTTTCAAACTGGACAACTTTTTAATTCTTCAGAATTAGCAAATACTTTAAATTTGAGTTTAACGGCAGTAAATAAATACATAAATATTTTAAAAAAAACATTTCATTTTTATGAATTAAAGCCTTTTTATAATAATCTTAGAAAAGAGCTAACAAAAATGCCAAAGTTTTATCTTCAAGATTTGTGAATAAAAAATCATTTTGAAAAAAATTTTAATAAAATAGAAGACAGAATTGATAAATGAGCTATTTTTGAAACTTTAGTTTTTAATGAACTGAGAAATATTTATTCTCTTGACTCTATGAATTTTTGGAGAACTATTGATAAAAAAGAAATAGATTTTATTATTCAAACAGAACAAATAAAACAAGTATTTGAAGTCAAATATTCTAAGCAAAAAGTTAATTTTGATTTATTTTTAAATAATTATAAAAATTTTTCATCTGATGTAATTTCAAGAGAGAATTTCTTTGAGGTTCTGTATAAATAATTTTTTAGAGTTTTCAAGAAATAGAGTTTGTTTATTTTTTCAAATTCTCCAGCTGTTGTTTACTCTAGAAAAAATAAAAAAACTTTTTTGAATAAAAAACTTGATATTTTTGAATAAAAAGACTATACTATTTTAGATAATTTTATAGTTATATTATGATAATATCTAAAAAATGTTTAAAAGATTAGTTGAAGAAAGTATAAATAATAGTGTAGAAAAGGACTTTATATTACTACTTTTGTGAGCAAGGCAAGTAGGGAAAACAAGCATTATAAAAAATATAAAAGAATCTTTAGATGAAAAAAAAGAGATTACTTTTTATATAAATCTCGAAAATCCAGAATTTTTAAATTTGCTTAATACTCATCCTGAAAATCTTTTTAAAATAATTTGAAAATCCAATAGTAAAAAAATAATTTTTATTGATGAAATTCAGTATTTAAAAGATCCAAGTAATTTTTTGAAATATATATATGATGAATACAAATGAATTATAAAGCTAATAGTTACTTGAAGTAGTGCATTTTATATAGATAAAAATTTTAAAGATTCTTTGGCTTGAAGAAAAAAGATTTTTTATATAAATACTCTCAATTTTGAAGAATTTCTTATTTTTAAATGAAAGCAAGACTTGATGAAATTTATAAAAAATAAAGAAATTCCTCTTATTCATAAAAGTGAAATTATTAATTATTATTATGAATTTATCACTTATTGATGATATCCAGCCGTTGTTTTAGAAGAAAATGTAGATGAGAAAAAAAATACTTTGGAAGAAATTGGCTTATCATATATAAAAAGAGATATTTTAGATGCTTGAGTTGAATATGAAGAAAAATATTATTTTATTTTGAAAATATTAGCAAGTCAAATTGGAAATTTACTCAATATAAATGAGATTTCAAATACTATAAATTTAAATGTTTCCACTGTTGAGAGATATATTTATATAATGAGAAAATCTTTTCATATTGCAACAATATCTCCATTTTTTAGAAATATTAGAAAAGAGCTCACAAAAATGCCAAAAGTTTATTTTTATGATTTGTGACTTAGAAACTTTTTTACTCATAATTTTGAAAATTTTGATTTCAGAGTTGATAAATGAGAATTACTAGAAAATCTTGTTTTCAAGCAATTGATAGACAAAAATAAGCTGGATGATATTAAATTTTGGAGAACTCAAAATAAGAATGAAGTGGATTTTGTTTTGGAAAATATTAAAAAAGCATATGAGGTGAAAGTAAATAAAGATAAATTTATAGAATCTAAGTATAAACTTTTTAAAGAAAATTATAATGATTTTTCTTTAGATGTGATAGATTTAGAAGAAAGTTTGTTTTTGTAGATTTTTGCAGATTTTTGTAGATGTAAAGGACAATGCTATTAAGTTAAGGAATTTTTACGAATTAATGACCTCTATCCCCAGCCTTTCCCCTTAATGGGAAAGGAATAGCAACAATTTTTTCTTTCCCTCTCCTTAGAGGAGAGGGTAGGGTGAGGTCTTAACTTAATGGTATTGGACTAAAGAGGTTTTTTTGAATAATAAAAAAATAGCAAGATTGCTATTTCTTATACTTGAATTTCTATTGGTCTACAACATTCATTTGCTCACATATTTTCCAAAATTATTAAAATAAAATTTGACAAATTATTTTATGTCAAAATA
>JBBILU010000068.1:0-3216 GCA_037444775.1 Candidatus Altimarinota bacterium | reverse complement strand
AAGTATTTGCTGTTAGCAAAAAAATTACTATTATCACGATTAGAACAATTGCAAAGCGAAGCATATAACTACCTCCTCACTGTTAAAAAAAATAAAAGCTAATTATTAAAAATTAGCAAAAAGATTATATGAAAAATATAAAAATAATCAAAAAACTTTTTTACAAAAAAATTTGCTTTTTTGAAACATATTTAATATAATAAAAACACATAAGTAGAATATAGAGTTTTAGCATACACTATTCTTGTTAAAACGATAAAACAAAAAAGCCTCTAGAGAAGGCTTTTTTGTTTGTAGTATATTTAATAGCAACTATTTACTGTTAGCAAAAAAATTACTATAACTACGATAAGTAGGAATATAAAGCGAAGCATTTCACTATCCCCTTGGTATTAAAAGATAAAAAGCTAATTTTAATAATTAGCTTTTGTATTATGTGTAAAGTGTAAGTTTTGCAAAAACTTTTTTCTTAAAAAAATCTTGTCTTTTTGCAATTCTTAGAAAAATTATTACAATACAAAAAGTTTACTAAATAAATAAAAAAATATGAAAATAGAAGTTTGTACTTGAAAAGCTTGTAAGGCTAATTTTTGCGAATATATTCTAAAAAGATTAAATTCTGATAAAGAAAAATTTAATTACAAAAATGTTCTAATTGAAGAATGAATGTGTATGTGAATGTGTTCTAAATGACCAAATGTGAAAATTGATTGAGATATTATTAATTATTGTCAACCAGCAAAAATTGCTGAAATTGCAGCTCATAAAAAATAATTTATCTTCACAGTTACCCCCTACCCCCTAAAATAGGGGGGAAAAGAATAGTTTATCTTATTAATCCCATATTTTAGGGGATTATAGGGATAATGGTTGATAGTAAAAAATAATTTATAACTAAAAAAATATGAAAATATATAATACATTAACAAGACAAAAAGAAGAATTTAAACCACTTTCTAGCAGAGAAGTAAAAATTTATTATTGTGGTCCAACTGTTTACAATTTTGTTCATATTTGAAATTTAAAAAGTTATGTTTGAAACGATATTGTTGTGAGAACTTTGAAATTCTTGGGGTACAATGTTAAAACAACGATGAATATTACAGATATTGAAGATAAAATTATAAAAACTTGTAATTCTACTTGAGAAAAAAGAGAAGATTTTACAAAAAAATATACTAATTATTTTTTAGAAGATATTCAAAAATTAGGAATAATAAAAGCAGATATTATAGAACCAATTACAAATGTTATTCCAGAAATGGTTAGAATGATTAATACAATGTTAAAAAGATGATATGCTTACGAATCAGAATGAAATATTTATTTTGAAATTTCAAAATTTAAGAAATATTGAATTCTTGCTAATCTTGATTTCAAATGAATGAAAACTTCGGTTAGAGTAAATAATGATGAATATGAAAAAGAAAATGCAAGTGATTTTGTTTTATGGAAATGATACAAAGAGGAGGATGGAGAAAATTTTTGGGAAGAAGAATTTGGGCTAATATCACCCACTAACTCCATCCTTCCTAAAGAAGGGGAAAAGCTAGAAAATATTTTTCAAAAAGTTATTTTAAAATGAAGACCTTGATGGCATATAGAATGTTCAGCTTGTGCAATAAAACATCTTGGACCACAAATTGATATTCATATGTGAGGAATTGATTTGATTTTTCCTCATCATCAAAACGAAATTGCTCAAACAGAAAGTTGTACTTGAAAAACTTTTTCAAAATATTGGATTCATCACTGACATTTGCTTGTTGATTCTAAAAAAATGTCAAAAAGTTTAGGAAATTTTTATACTTTGAGAGATTTAGAAGAAAAATTTTCTAATGTTTCAAAATCCGTTTTATATAGAGCAATTAGATTAAATTTTATAAATTGTAAATATAGAGAAAGTGTTGATTTGAGTTTTGAAAAACTTGAAGCAAATTTTAATACAATTTCAAGAATTGATGAAACTTTGAAAAGTTTAAAAAATTATAAAGCAGATAAAATATGAGTTTCAAAAGAATTTAGAGAATATATGCAAGATGTAATTTGGAATTTTACAACAAATCTTGAAGATGATTTTGCTATACCAGAAGCACTTGCTTGATTTTTTGATTTCGTGAAATTTGTTAATTCTAATTTGAGAGAAAATAATTTTTCACAAGAAGAAGTTCAAAGTATAGTCCATATGTTCAAAACTTTTGATAGTGTTTTTTGAATAATAGATTTTGATATTCTTGAAAAAAAGGAAGAAATTCCAGAAGAAATTTTAGAAATTTTTGAACAAAGAAAAAAAGCCAAACAAGAAAAAAACTTTGCTTTAGCTGATTCTCTAAGAGATTCTTTACTTGAAAAAGGTTTCAAAATTGTGGATTCTAGAGCTGGAAGTAGAGTTGAAAAAGTTTAGTAAAAAAATTTATCTAATTAATTAAATATATATTTTAAATTTAAAATAACATATGAATTACCAACTAACAGCAACTAAAAATGGCTTATATGAAGTTATAAATAAAATTAAAAATATTCCTTTAAATGAAAATAGTATTTTATTTATAAATTATGAAATAAGAGAAATAGAAAAAGTTCCAAGTAAAAAAAATCTTTTTTTAGAAAAATTTAAAAAAAATCCTATAAAGTTATGAGAAGATCCTTTATTATTTCAAAGAAATATTAGAAATGAATGGAAATAAAATTTTATTAGATACAAATATTATAATTTATATTTTATCTTGAAATGAAGAATATATAAATAAATTTTCTACTTTTAGTATATTTACTAGTTTTATATCTGAATTAGAAGTTCTTTCTTATAATTTTACTTCTATTGAAGATGAAAATAATGCAAAATATTTTTTTGAAAATGTGGAAGTATTACAGATAAATCAAGATATAAAAAATATTGTTATATCTATAAGAAAAAGTTACAAAATTAAATTACCAGATTGTATAATAATAGCAACAGCAATATTTCATAATTTGGAATTTGAAAGCAATGATTTAAAACTTTTAGAAATATATAGAAAATTTTTGAGATTATAGAAAAAGCCAAACAAGAAAAAAACTTTGCTTTAGCTGATTTTCTAAGAGATTCTTTACTTGAAAAAGGTTTCAAAATTGTGGATTCTAGAGCTGGAAGTAGAGTTGAAAAAGTTTAGTAAAAAATTTTATTTAATAACAAAACTAAAAAATGCTGAAAAAAACGGCCGATATAACAATTAA
>JBBILU010000067.1:2456-3606 GCA_037444775.1 Candidatus Altimarinota bacterium | reverse complement strand
ATGGGTATGTTTATTCAGGTATTTCAGAAATAAGAATAGATAAAACCGTACCAACTTTCTGAACTTTGAATTATTTAGATTGATGGACAAATAGTGCTACTTGAGTAACTTATTCTTGAAACGATGCAGGATGAAGTAATTTAAAAGTTGTTAGATTAGAAAGAAGTGAAGCTAATATTTTGGATAATATTTGAACACTTTCATCATTTTCTAGTTTTATTTCTGTTTCAAATAATTCTTGACTAAATACACCAATATTCAATTCTAATTATATTCAAATATTTTCTAACAAAAAAGCTTATAAATTCAGATTATATTTAGAAGATAATGCTTGAAATAATAACACTTTTTTATTATCTCCAGAAAAAATAATGAAAATGGAAAATGAAAATCCAACTTGAAGTGTAAGTTATTATAATTGATGGGTAAATGTTGCAACTCAAACAGTCACTTTTTCTTCCTCAACAGATACTGGAGGTTCTTGAATAAAAACTTATGCTCCAAAGATGAGAGTTTCAACAGATGCTCCTAATTTCAATACTTGGGGACCTCGGCAAACTATTACACCAACTTGAGGTACTTATACATTTACGTGAGTGAATTGAAGGGCTTATCAATTTATGTTAGATGTTCATGATTATGCTTGAAATTCAGCAAATGCTATTTCATCTAATATTATAAAAATAGATACAGTTGTTCCAACAGCTTGAGACATAATTAATATTTCTCCTACAGAGGCAACTCCTTTATTAGCAAATGACAATAAAACTTTTTCTTTCCAAGTTTCTACAAATTGAGGTTCTCCAATAAAAGAGATAGCAGTATTTTTTGAAAATTATAATACACCTAACTCATTTTTATCAACAGCAAAAAAATCTTCTTCATGAACTTGGAGTTTTGCTGAGAATATTCAAAATGTTGATTTAAACAGAATTAGCGATGGTTCCAGAACATATTCACTAAGAGTTTCAAGAATATGTGATGAGGTTTGAAATTGTAGCTGAATTGAAAATGCTATATCTGACATAAAAACTTTTAATTATAAAGTTTATGCGGATACATCAAATATTACAAAAACTATCGATAGTTCCCCTCTAACTACTTGAAATATAGCAAACTGACAAGTAAGAGATTTATCTATAACATTAAA
>JBBILU010000067.1:0-2356 GCA_037444775.1 Candidatus Altimarinota bacterium | reverse complement strand
AGTTCCAGCAACTTGAATAAATAGAACTATAGATTTTAATTGGAATGTTTCAAATTCTATGTATATAAATCAATATATAAAAACTTGAAATTCTGTATTTGTAAATAAAACTACTGACTTTGGAAATTATTTGAATAGATTTTCTATTTGAAGTAACTTAACATATTTTAACTGAGAAACATCTAATAGTTGAAATTATGTTTATTCTTTTAAAGTTTATACACCAACTTCAAACCAAGATTCTACTTATTGAAAAAAATCAGATAAAGATGCTGAATTTAAAATAAATAGTCTAACTTTTGATGTAAATCAAAATACTTTTTGAAATATTACTGCATCAAGTTTAATTAATAATTTAACAACAAAGTTTAATCCTCTTTATTATACAGAATTCTCTGGTGATATAAAAAGTCCTTGATTTGTTGAATGAGCTAATCAAAATTCTGTTTTAACTGTTAAAAAAAATTGAACTACTTCAACATCTTCAAATAATTTATATTTAGAATTCTGATCATGAACCCAAAACTATTCCCCTAATTTTAATCTGAATATTAATTGAAATCAAGTTTTAGAATGAAATTGAAATAAAACCCTCTTTTGAGAATTATCAAATTTGAGTATTGCAAGTTTATTAACACAAACTTGATGAGTAGCAAGTCTGAACAATCAATATTTATCAAGTCATATAGAATATACTTTGGATGGTAAAACGATTGTTTATAACTCTGATATTATTTGAAAAACAAGTTATTGGGAAAGCAGTGGGATTTGAAATACAACTCAAGTTTGATTAAAAATTCTTTGAAAAGTTAATACAAAAAAAGAAACTGAATTAATAACCAATCAAAGTAATAAAGATATTCATAATATAAAATGAGAAATTTCCAAATCGTCTCTAAAACAATCTATTAGAAATAATACTTTTTCTCTTGTAAAAAATATTCCAATAAATAATTGAGGAAAGATTGTTAACACATTGTGAGGAAATTTTTGGACAAATACTGATTGAAAAAAAATATTATGAAACAAAGTTTTATACTTTTGAGCTGAATCAGCCGAATATAATGTTGAACTAAATTCTTGAACTTTTTCTTGAAATAAGACAATCGTTATAATTTGAGGAAATCTTAGAATAAAGTGAAATATTTCTTATTCAGACAAAACTAAGGATAATTTATGAATAATTGTATTAAAAGATTCTAATTGAAATTGATGAAATCTTTATATTGATGACACCGTAACTAATATAGTTTGAAGTATTTATTTAGATAAATCAGTATTTAATTATTCAGCTATTTTAAATAGAGTTACTTTACAGTCAGATTCTATAGCTAACTTTAAAAATCAGCTATATATTCAAGGTTCTCTATTTTCTGAAAATACAATTTGAGGTTCTAGAGCAAATCCATTACAATGTCCATATTATATAACAGTTGCTTGTTCTCAAGAAGAAGCACAAAAATATGACTTAAACTATTTAAGAAGATATTTTAGATTTGATTCTAATTTAGATTCTATATTAGATACGGTTGCAAATTCATGATATTCTGCAATTTGAATAAGTGGAAATTACTTAGATTATCCAGTAATTATTGAATATAATTCTACAATTCAAACAAGTCCACCACCACTTTTTGAAAATTAAAAAATACCTAAATCAAATGATTTAGGTATTTTTTAATTTAAATTTTTCTGAAATTTTTAAATTATCTTTTATTACTAAATTTCACTGTTCATTTAAAATATTTTTGATTAGTTTATCTCAATAACTAAGTCTATTGTAAAAGTCTGAGGTTGTTATAATTGCATATTTAACTTTCCTATTATAAAAAACTCAGGCAAGAAAATCATTTAGGTCATCTCTATCAATTTCTCAAATCAAAAAAATATCTAGAATTGTTTTTGTTTCGATAATAAGTTTTTTCTTTATTTTTTCATTTATAATTATTAATTCTAAATCTTTTTTTTCTAAGAAATATTTCTTTATTTTATCAAAGGGGTCATAATTTTTCAGAAATATTTGAATAAATTCATCTAAAAAAGAAAAATTTTTATTAATATAAAATATTTTCTTTTTTAAATCCGATTTATATTTCAAAATTCAAAGAGAAGATAAATTATCCAATTCTCTTTTTACTGAATTTATTTGTTCATCTAAATCTCTTGCTAAAAGTCTCATATGAAATCAATCTTCACTTCAAGACTCATATTCTAACAAAAATTTTTCAAGTATTTTTGTTCTACAATTTGATCAAAATAATTTGGATAAATCTATGCTCTTCATTTATATTTATATTTAAATTTATTAGACATCTTGCATAACTAAGAATTAAGGTAACTTTCTTTCAAAATTGTA
>JBBILU010000066.1:0-3757 GCA_037444775.1 Candidatus Altimarinota bacterium | reverse complement strand
ATGCAAAGAATTTTAGTTTGACTTTCTTGATGAGTAGATTCTGCTGTTTCAGCTTATTTACTGAAAAAACAGTGATATGATGTTACTGCTTGATTTATGATAAATTACCTTGATGAACAAAATCCAAATTGTCCAACTCGTGAAGATATTGAAGTTGCTCGTGAAGTAGCAAAGTTTTTGGAAATTCCGTTTTTCACTTTTGATTACAGAGAAGATTACGAAGAAAAAGTTTTGAACTATATGTATGAATGATACAGAAAATGAATTACTCCAAATCCTGATATAATGTGTAATAGTGAAGTAAAATTCAAACTTTTTTTGGAAGAAGCAATTGCTCTTTGATTTGATAAAGTTGCAACTTGACATTATGCAAGAATAATAAATTCTGTTTCTATTCCCCTCTTTAGCAAGGAGGGGCTAGGGGAAGTCTGGAGTTTAAGGTATTCTTTGCTTAAATGAATTGACAAAAATAAAGATCAATCTTATTTCTTAGCTTGATTAAATAGTTTTCAATTAAGCAAAGCTTTATTTCCAATAGGACATTTAGAAAAATCTGAAGTTAGAAAAATAGCTTTGGAAGCTAATTTACCAAATGCAAAAAGAAAAGATTCTCAATGAATTTGTTTTGTTTGAAAAGTTAATTTGATAGAATTTCTTGAAAAAAAGATAAAACCAGTTTCTGGAAAAGTTTTTGATACAAAAGGTAATTATTTATGAGAACATAAATGAGTTTTTTATTATACAATTGGTCAAAGAAAATGACTTGATATTTGAGGACAAAAAGAAGCAATTTTTGTCATAAAAAAGGATTTAGAAAAAAATGAAATAATTGTTTGAACTGCTTCGGATTTAGAGCTTTATTCAAACAAATTAACTATAAAAAATATTAATTTTTTGAATTGAGAAATAGAAAATTATTTGCTTTGAAATAATGTTTTGGAAGCAAAAGCAAAAATTAGATATAGACAAGAAGATCAGAAATGTAGTGTAAAACTTTTGCCCACTTCTTTTGATTGAGAGATGGCTTTCTCTGTTTCTTTTTTAAATAATCAAAGAGCAATTTCTAGCTGACAAATTTGTGCAATTTATTTAAAAGATGAACTTGTTTTGAGTTGAGTTATTCAGTAAAAAAATATTGCAAATTTTGCAATATTTTTTTAACCAAATAAATCTCAAAAAATTCATTTACTTTTTGTTGAAAGATTTTTTTCTTTAGCTATTTCTGTATATAATTCATTTTCTTTTTTTGATAATTTTTTAGGAATTTTAATATCAAGTTCTATAAATAAATCTCATTTTTTATCATTATTTATATGTTTTACTCAATCTCACGATATTTTTAAAGTTGTTCCAACTTGTGTTCAGCTAGGAATTTCTATTTCTCTTTTTCATAATATTGGAATAGAAATCTCTCTTTTACTTCATAAAATTGCTTCGATAACATCTATTTCAAGAGAAAAGTATAAATCTACTCATTTTCTTCTTAATCATTTTTCTTCTTTTGTAACATTGAAATGTATAAATAAACTTCAACAAGCTTTTGTTCCAATTCAATCATTTCATTCTCATTCTAATTTTATAACCATCCCATTATCTATTCCTGCTGGAATATCTATTTCTAATTCGTGTTTTTTGTTAATTCTTTTTTTCCCTCCACAAGTTTTACAAACTTCTTCAAAAGTTTCTCCAGTTCAATTACAGCTTCCACAAACTCAAGTTTGTTGAATTACTCAAAACATTGATTGTCTTGTATAAGTTACATATCAAGTTCAATTACATTCATGGCAAGCTTTTTTTCATTTTCATCATTCTGAATGACAATCTTCACAAGAAACTAATTTGTTTATATTTATTTTTTGTTTTCCTCAATAAATTGCTGTTTTTAAATCTATTTTTATTTCTTTTTCTATGTCTTCTCATTTTTGAACGGAAGATTTTTTTCTTCTTCAAGAATTTCACATTCATCATCAAAAAAAGTTTTCAAAAATATCTCATAAATCTACATTAACATTGAATCAAGAATTTCAAAAAGGCGAACCTCATCAAACACTTCAAAAAGTGTCATATTGTCTTCTTTTATCAGCATCACTCAAAACTCAATAAGCTTCATTTATTTCTTTGAATTTTTTTTCAGATTCATGATTTCATCAGTTTTTATCTGGATGATGTTGCATTGCTAATTTTCTATAAGCTTTTTTTATTTCTTCATTTGAGGCTGTTTTTTCTACTCATAATATCTCGTAAAAATCCATTTTTGTATTGTTAAAGTATAAAATTTTAATGAAAAATAGTGTATTTATTTTAGAAAAAAAATCAACAAAAAAACATATGTACTTGTGAGGCGAAAGGAGGAAACCTCTACTAAGTAACATATGTTAGTTGAGTTATAGTTATTTTTTTTGAAATGTCAAATATTTTCTTGTTTTTTTTGTAGAAAATAATATTATTTTAATTCATTTATAGCTTTTTCTAAGACTTCAAAAAATTTATCTAAATCATTTTTATCAGTGTAAATAAAAAAACTTGCTCTACAAGAATGATTTATTCAAAGCTCTCACATAAAAGGTTCTGCACAATGTTGTCCAGCTCTTACACAGATTCAATTTTCTCACAAATAATCAGCTATATCAAGGGAATGGACTCATTCTACAATAAAAGAAAAAACTCAAACTCTAGAATTGATATTTTGTCATCAAATTAATTTTATTCCTTTTAATTTATTAAATTTTTCTAAAAAATATTCTCAAAGTTCTTTTTCTATTTCTTCAACTTTTTCATAACTTCAAATACTTTCAATATATTCCAAAGCTTTCAAAACACTTATTGCTCCAGTTAAATTTGGAGTTCAAGGTTCAAATCTATCTGGAATAGGAGCTTCTTTGAAACAAGTTTGTTTTACCCAAGAAATAGCTCAACCTCAAGAAAATCAAGGTTTTAACTCTGAAAGAATTTCACTTTTTCACCAAAAAACTCCAATTCAAGAGTCTGCTCAAAATTTGTGTCATGTAAAAAACATAAAATCACATCAGATCTTTTTTACATCAACTTTCATATGAGGAAAACTTTGTGAGGCATCTACAATAAACCTTACTCCACCCCTCTCTAGGGAGTTTATAATTTTTCCAACTTTTTCTAGATCAAAAATTTCTCAAGTTACATTAGATACATGAGTTATAGAAACAACTTTTACTTTTGGATCTTTTAACTTTTCTTCTAAATCATCAAAATCTAGTGAAAAATCATCTTTTACTCTAATATAATGTATTTCAATTCAAATTTCTTCTTTTAAAATAAGCCACGGAACAATATTTGCATGATGTTCTACGATTGAAACTAAAACTTTATCTCATTTTTCAAAAAAGTTACTTCTTTTAAGACTTGAAGCTATCAAATTAGAACAATATGTGGAATTAAAAGAATAAATAATTTCTCTCCAAGAATCAGCTCAAATAAATTTAGCAACTTTTTTCTTAGAATTTTCATACATTTTTTCAGATTTTTCAGAAAGAGAGTATGCTCATCTATGAATATTTGCATAATCTGTCTCTAAATATTTTTTCATTGCATCTATAACTAGACTTGGTTTCTGTGCTGTTGCTGTAGAATCCAAATAAACAATTCAAGGATTGTTTTCAAAAATTGGGAAATCTTTTTTGTACGACATTTTTTCAATTAAAAATTAATTATTAATATGTTATAGCCTTTCAAAAGCTTTTCTAACGGTTTGAGAATTTGCAGTAACTCTTTGTTTTTTAGC
>JBBILU010000065.1:0-4068 GCA_037444775.1 Candidatus Altimarinota bacterium | reverse complement strand
GTATGTTGTAATATTTTTCTAAAAAACAGTAGAGGCAAGGCAATGCCTTGTATACAATGGGCATGACTTTTTATAATACTTTTTACAACTCTTGAAATGCTTGAAAAATGAATTTGATTTGCTCATATTTGAGAATGAGTTTTACCAAGTAATTATATATTTAATTTTATATTAATTTTAGTTATACTAGTTTTTTCTGTTTTACAAGCAAAATTTCTAAAAGCAAATCATTCAGCTTTTACCGAATGGGTTGCAAATAATTGAAGAATATTGATGATTACCATTTTTATTTTATTTATTTCTATTGCAATGTTTTGAAATAAAGTTTACACTTTTTTACAAAGTCATCATGGATATTATTATTGACTTATAATGATTTCTTGTTTGTGAATACTTGAAGTTATTAGATTAAAGAAAAAATAAAAAAATATTTCAAAATATTTTACTTAATAAAATTTTTGTGCTACACTTAAGGAGTTATAATTTCTATAATTCCTTATTTTCTCCTAATATGAAAGTATTTAAAACATTTTTTAAAATAATTATTTTAGCTTTAATTTTTGCAATTTGAATAAATTATGCTTATTCTTTGCTTTCTTGAAGCACAAAAAAAGATTCAGAAATAACTTGAAGTTGAGAAATTTCTAATAATTCTTGAAGTGAAAATAATAATAAATATAATTTCAAAGAAAGTAAAACAGAATTACTTTCTCCTGTTTGAGTTGCAATTAGTACAAATATTTGAACAAGATTTAAAGAAAAAGTAAAAGTTTCTTCAACTGTTTCAAATAAAAATTATTCTTCAAACTCATATATTTCAAAAAATATGATGTTTATTTCAGAATATTATAATATTTTGAAAACTGATGTTAAAAAAATTCTTGAAGAAAGTAAAGATAGAAATGCTACTTTGACAGTTTTTGTAGATCAAATTTGATATAGGTATACAAATTCTATAGAAAATGTAAAAATTCTTTCTACAAGAAAAAGTGAATTAAGTAGTCAAATAAATGCAATTTCTACACAAATAGAAAGCTTAAAACAAAAAATTTCATGAGATTTCTCTAGATTTGATGCTTTATCTACAGAAGAAAATATAAAAACATATTTAACTTTACAAAATGAATATTCAAAAGCAAAAACAGAAATAATTTTTATAAACGAGTTTTTGAAACAATATAATCATTTAAACGAATATAATAAAATTTTACTTGATACTTTAATAAATAATCGTGATATTTTAGTAAAGAATTCTAGAGTTGTAATTCCTGATTCTGGAATGAAAGTATTAAATAAACTTAATTTAATTATCAGTGAAGCTGATTATAAAAGCATAAATGGAAATTAATTTTTTTCTACACCATCTTCACAAAAAAATCTCTTGAAGTCAGGAAAAAAACTTGAAACAAAATTTTGTTTCAAGTTTTTTTTAAACTGTTATAAACGGAGCAAAAACTAATCTGTTTTCTTCATTTTTTATAAACTCTTCATTTAAAAAATCAAGATTTATTTCGCTTCTATATCCTGCATTTCATCTTTGAATCATATTATATCAAACAGTTTTCACTTTGTAAAAAATATCATATCTATTACAAGTTCTGGGGCAAATATCATCAGTTGCATAATATCATCTAGCTGGATTTTCTATTGCTGAAGTATCACATAATCTTCAAGTAAAAATTATTGCCCAAGGATAATAAAGATCTATTCCAACATAATCCCCCTTTTGTTCCCCCTTATTAAGGGGGATGTCTGCCAAGACAGGGGGATTTTTATACAACTCTTCCCTTTTCTCCATATAATCTAAAGCAACTCTTTCAATTCAAAATTTCTTTAAAAAACTTTTATAAATATCTAAATTTACTTCCGAAGAATTATAAAATTTTAATTGCCATTTTACTATTTCAGCTCTAAGTGCTAATTTTTCTTGTTCTGATTTATTTCTTATTTTTTCTCAAGCTGGATGAGCCTCATAACCATAGGTATCAATCAACGGAGTTTTTAGAATTTTATGAATTACTCTTCAAAAAATAGGTTTTAAGTTAGTATACTTTTTTATTATCAAGTTCAAAACTCAAAAATCATTAACAACAACTTCAATCGGATTTTTTATTTTTAAAGAATTCAAAAAATCCAAACTTTCATCAAGTTTTTCAAGCATTTTATTTCAAACATATGGAGTAACAAGAGTAAAAGTTCTCACCTTGTGAGGTGGAAAATTTTTATTAAATTCTTTAAAAAGTTCAATTGCTTTTTCAACTTCGTGTTTATAAGGAATCAAATATTCACAATTATCACTTCAATAATAAATTCAATCAATTTTATTAAAAGCTTCTACTCAAAGCTTTTTTTTAATTTCACGAATTGCAACAAAATTTACTTCATATTGTGGAGAAATATTTTCTGCTAATTCTCAAGGAAAATTTTCCATAAAAAAGTTTGCTATTTCTCTGTCTGTTTTTCATGTAGAAAGTAGCATTCATTTATTTAATAATTCAAAATATTCTAAATTTGTTCAAATATGTATGTGTAAGTTCATTTTTTATTCTTTATAAATAACAACTATTCAAGTTTCACGAGCAAATTTGTCAGACAAAGCTTCTTCAAGCTTCTCTAAATTAAGCAAAAATCTATTTTTACTATAAGCTCAAGGATTTATCATTTTAACATTTTTCAGGTCAAAACTTTCTATAAGTCAGTCATGAATTCATTTTGAATCTTGCCAAATTCATTCTATTTTATATTCAACCCACATATCATTATCTTCTTGTAAATTTTTTATTATAAATTCTTCTAAATTATTTATTTCACTCAACTTATAAGCTTTTGCTTTCAAATCTATATTATGCTCGACAAAAAATTTATTTATCAAAATTTCTTCTTCTATAGTTTTTAGTCATTCATCATCATTAAGTTTTTCTGTTGTTTTCAAATCAACTTCAAAACATTCTTTATATCTGGGATGAACTTTTATATCAAAAAATTTTGCTAAATATTCTTGATCAAAAATAATTCATAACTTTCTATAAAGAATATTATTTAAGCAAGTAATATTACACAAATATACTTTTTGAATCAAAACTATATAATCTTTTTTTAGTTTGTACATAAGTTTTTAATAAACAAAATCAGCTTTTATAATTCTATTTCAGAATTTTTTTGAAACTTCTCATTCACGAATAGAAATAACTTCTTCAGAATCTTCAAATCTTTCTCTAATTTCATCAAAATTAACTTGTTCTCATTCAAAACTAACAAGTTCATAAAGTCAATCTCAAAGCTCAAATTCATTGATAAATATTTTATCTTCACTAGAAATAGAAATATCAAAATCAAGGATTTCTAAAGAATTTTTTTTCAAATATTTCAAAAACTCTTCACTTGTTTTTAATTCAGTTTCTCCATAAAAATAAATAACTTTTGTTCAAGATAGTCAAGAATTCTCAACTATTTCAAAATCTTTCAGGTCAAATTTACTTTCCATTTTTACCCTTATATTTCCACAAACTTGGTTCATAATTTTTTAATTAAATATTAAATTTTTTAAGCATTTCTTAGAAATCCCTCTAACTTCCCTTCCCTATTCAAAGCCAAGATATCAGAATAACCTCAAAGAAGATTTTCTTTTTTTATTTCTCAAGCAAATATTTGAGGAACAGTCATCATTCAAGTCAAATTTATAATTTCATCAAGCTCATTGCTCCCAAATTCTAAAATTTTTTCTTCATATTCAAAGCCCAAATCAGAAATTAATTTTTTTGCCATAGAACAATATGGACAAAACGAACTTGTAATAATATTTATCATAATCTTTTTGTTAAAAAATATTTTAAAAAATTTATCTTTCAAACTCAACTTCAACTTTTCATTCTTTTCTATTCCAATTTAATCATACTTTAATTATCTCTTTATTGTCAGTAAATTGTGGTAAGTATTTTTTATTTATTTGCTCTATAGCTTCTTTTGTGTTTTTATCAACTTTGGCCTCCACTATATAATATTTGTCATTTACGGGAATAACTAAATCTTTTCTTCATTTCAAATTCTCAACTTCTGGATAATAATAAA
>JBBILU010000064.1:0-4136 GCA_037444775.1 Candidatus Altimarinota bacterium | reverse complement strand
TTATTTCTTAATTATAAAAATATGTCTAAAAAAATAATTTGAAAATTACCAAAAGTTTCTGAGCTGAAAGAAAAGTTTCCATTAAGTGAAAAAGCTAGTGAAAATATTTTACAAAATATTGAAGAATTAAAAAATATCTTTTCTTGAAAAGATTCTAGAAAAATTCTAATCATTGGTCCTTGTAGTGCAGATTTCGAAGAAAGTTTGTATGAATATTGAGAATTTTTATCAGAATTACAAGAAAAAGTTAAAGACAAAATTAAAATAGTTTTTAGATTTTATACTGGAAAACCAAGAACAGTTTGAGGTTGGAAATGACTTAGTTATTCTGTTCCTTGAGAAAATCCAGATTTATTGAAATGAATGGAAAACACAAGGAGAATTGCAATAAATTTAATAGAAAAGTTTTGACTTGCTTTAGCAGAAGAAATGCTCCATCCTGAAATGAGTGATTATTTTGACGATATTTTTTCTTATGAAGTTGTTTGAGCAAGAAGTGTAGAAAATCAATATCATAGGGAAGTTATGAGCTGAGTTTCTTGTCCTGTTTGAATGAAAAATCATACTCTTTGAGATTTACAATTTATGGTAAATGCAATTGCAGCTGCTTCTAATTCAAGCTCTTATGTAAGTGCTTTATGAGAAATTTATGAAACAACTTGAAATCCTTTTGCTCATTGAGTTCATAGATGAGCTGAAAGATGATGAACAAACTATGATTTGGGATCAATTAAATTGAGTTACGAATTAATGGAAAAAAGAAATATTTTGAACAAGGGAATTATAATTGATTGTAATCACGATAATTCAAAAAAAGATCCATTTAAACAAATTGCAATCATGAGTGAAGTTCTAGAAAATATTTCTAAAGACTCTGAAAGTGAGAAATTAAAAACCTTTGTAAAAGGGTTTATGGTTGAGAGTTATTTGTATGATTGAAGACAGGAATTTGAGAGTATAGAAACAGTGAAAAAAGGTTTGAGTTTAACAGACCCTTGCATTTGAAAAGAGGGAACTAGAGAGTTCGTTGAAAAAATGTATAAATATTTATAATAGAATTATTGAACTTAATTAAAATAAAAAAAATGACAAAAAAACAAATTTTCACATTGATATTTTTTATAATATTTTTTGCTTTTCTTTTTTGGTTAAGCTCTTTTGTTTGAGTTTTGAATACTATTTGAACACTTTTAGCTTATTTAATAATAACCTATTTATTTTATTTTGTTTGGAAAAGTTTGTTTAAAAAAGTTAAAATGACTTTTTTAGAATATTTTTCTTACTTTTTTTATAAAGTTTCTGTTTGAATTTTACTTTCTGTTATAATTATTGGTAGTTTTTCTTATTACAAAAATGAAGTTTCTCCTACTCCAATGCCAACTTATTATTTGAGTAATTGAGATAAACAAGTAGTTTTTCAAGCTATGAGTCATATTTGAACGAAAGATTTTTACAATAATGTGAAAGATAAATTGTACAAAAAAAAGAAAGAGGGATTTGTTTATTTCTATGAATGAGTAAAACCTTGAACAAAGCAAAATGAACAAAAATTTAATGAGGCTATCTGAATAAAATTTGATAAAGATTTGTATAAAAATTTCTCTAAACTTTATTGAGTTACAAATCAAGACAATTCCATATATTTTTGACTTGTTAATAATTTAGATTTCAATGTGGATGTTGGTATTGATAAAATTATTGAAGAATATACAAAACTAAAAACTACGAAAGGTTCTTTAGAAAAAGGTGAAATAAAAAAAGAAAATAAGGAAGTTATTGATGTGAACTCAGAGATTATAAAGACTTTAGCTGAATTAAATGATAGGGAATTAGCTATTTTGAGATATATAAATAAAGCAATTTTGAATGTTGTTATTTGAAGTGATAAAATTCAAGATACTGTTATGGATAATTTTTGAAATGCTGATTTATTTCAAATAATTTTGCATTATAGAAATGAGATATTAGTTTCTGAAATACAAAAAACAGAATATAAAAAAATTTTTATAACTTATTGACTTTTACATTTTGATTGAGTTTTTGAATTATTGAAAAAATCTGATCCAAATTGGAAAATTGATAAAATAGAGTATTTGTATCCGATAAAATAAAAAAATCTTTACATTTTTGTTATATTTTATATACTGAGAACACACTAAAATATTTTAAAAAATTTAAAAATATAAATGATAGAATCTTCAAAAAAATGAACATCAAGAGTAGTTTCTCCAGTTGAAAAAAAAGTAGATAAATGAATTTTTCAAAACACTTTGAGACCAAAAAAATTGTGAGATTATGTTTGACAAGAAAACATAAAAAAACATTTAATGGTTTCTATTTCATCGGCAAAACTTAGAAGTGAATCTATGGATCATATTCTATTTTATTGACCTCCATGACTTTGAAAAACTACTTTGTCAAATATTATTGCCAATGAAATGGAAACAAACTTGAGATCTACTTCAGGTCCAGCAATAGAAAAACAATCAGATTTAGTCAGTATTTTGTCCAATTTAGAGCAGTGAGATATTCTTTTTATTGATGAAATCCATAGATTAAAACCACAAATTGAAGAAATTCTTTATACAGCAATGGAAGATTTTGTTATTGATATTATGGTGTGAAGTTGAACTGGAGCTCAAAGTGTAAAAATGCCTATAAAAAATTTTTCTCTTATTTGAGCTACAACTAGACTTTCCAGTCTTTCATCTCCTCTTAGAGATAGGTTTTGAAATGTTTTGAAATTAGATTTTTATAGTGAAGAAGATTTGGCTTTTATTATTTGAAATAATTGTGAAAAATTATGAATTTATATACCAAAAGAAATTCTTAATATTATAGCTTGAAAATCAAGATGAACACCAAGAATAGCAAACAGATTATTAAAAATAATTAGAGATTATCACACTATTTGAAAAGATATTTCAAGTGAAAGTGTTTTAAAAAATATTTTTTCTGATATTTGAATTGATGAATTATGACTTGATTATTTAGATAGAAAATATTTATCTATAATAATAAATAATTTTTCTTGATGACCTGTTTGATTAAATACAATTTCAGCTTCAATTTGAGAAGAAGAAGCAACAATTGAAGATGTTGTGGAACCATATTTATTACAAATTGGTTTTATTGAGAGAACAAGTAGATGAAGAAAAGTTACACATTTAGCAATTGAACATTTGAAAAAATAAAAAAAAGATTATTATCCAATTACCCCTGTAATCCCCTAAAATAGAGGATGAAGAAAAAGATAAATTGTAGCTTTATAGTAAAAAAAGATTATTGAATTCAATAATCTTTTTTTAAAAATTTTTTTATGGGGTGCCCGAAGGGATTCGAACCCTCGACACCTAGAGTCACAGTCTAGTATTCTAACCGCTGAACTACGGGCACCATAAATAAAATAATCTTTTTTTAAAGTGGTTTGGATTATATAAAAAAATATACATAAAGCAAATTTTTTTAATTTTTTTTGTTTTTTAAAAAATCTTTTGCAATAATTTAAAAACTTTATAAAATCTCAAAAGATAAAATATTAATTAAAAATAAAATTATGAGAAATATAATCAATATATATATATATATATATATATAACAAAGCCAAAAACTGACTATTAAAAGAAATATTACTTGAGTAAAATCAAGTATTATTTCTTTTTTTGTTTTAAAAACCACCTTATAACTTAATGGTATTGCCCTTTATTAAAGGGGACTACAGGGAAATATTATTTTTTAACCGTTCTGCTTTGCTTCCTAATGATGTAGAATAGAACAAAAACTTTATTTATTTAACATAATTTAAGAAATATGAAAACAAAAAATCTTATACAAGAAAAAAAGATATTTCAAAGAAATATCTCTACAAAAAAAGGGTTTACATTGGTAGAATTAATTGTAGTTATAACTATTTTAGCAATAATGTCAACTATTGCATTTATCTCAATGCAAAGCTATAATAAGTATGCTCGTAATTCAGTTAGGTTAGCAGATTTATCTAGTATTTCAAAAATGTTAGAAGTGAAATATTCACAAGGTTGATATATGCTGGAACCAGCAAATAGTGTTGATATAACATCAAGTGGAAGTATTGTAATGAAACAATGAGATTTTACAAGTGAAATGTGAAAAAAGAT
>JBBILU010000063.1:0-4207 GCA_037444775.1 Candidatus Altimarinota bacterium | reverse complement strand
AACTTTTTTAAGAAAACTTATAATCCAAGCATTTCTTTATCTGGAACAGCAGTTAAATTTCATTTTCTAAGACATTGCATTCATGCAACTTTATTAGAAAATTTAACAATTTTTTCTAAATTCCAATTATTTAATAATCCCCAAGCAAAAGCTCAACGAAAAACATCTCAAGCTCAATTTGTATCAACTGGTTTGATATCAAGAGCATCAATAGTTTGCATTTTTTCTCAGTCAAAAATATGAGTTCCATTTCATCAATCAGTGATAATTAATGTTTTTCAAATTTTTTCAAAAAGAATTTTTAAATTATGATGCCTATTATCAAGTTCACTCATTTTTTTTACTGTTTCAATTGGGAAAACTGTAGCATCTGAATTTTTCATCATATGAATAATTTTAGGAGAGAATTCACTAGATGGGTCTACAATTATTTTAGTTTTGGATTTTTTATATTTTAAAACAAAATTAAATGCCTCTGGTTCACTTCTATCAAAAATTATAGCATCAACATCTTCAAGGAAATAAAATGGAATTTTATCAATTAATTTATTTTGGATTTTGTCTTTTATTATTGTTCTAGAAGCAGTTTTTTCGTTTACAATAACAGTATTTACTTTTGTTGATTTATCATAAATCAAAAAAGTATTTATTCAATATTTATCGAATTGTTCTTCTGCATAAATTGAATTATTATCTTTTCAAACAGATCAAATTAAAGTAACTTCAGCTCACATATTTTTCAAAAATTTCAAAGCTGCTGGAACTGGTCATCAAATAGCAGTTATTGAATCAGAACTTTGAGTTTTTTGTCAATCCTCCATAAATTCTGGAACAAAATAAGTTTTATCAATAACAACCTCTCAAATTCAAAGTATTTTCATATTTATTTTGTCAAATGTAATATTTTGATTATATCTTTGTTATAAAAAAATCAAAAAGTTTTTGAGTAAAAAGTTTTTATGCTATAATCTGGTAAATTTTTCTTATTTTCAATTACAACATTATTTGGTATAGTCTCTTTTTTTTGTGAAAGGGAGACTATAAGGAATAAAATTATTTTTTATTTTTTTAAAATTTTAAAATGTCTTACAATACTATTTTTACATTAGCTTTGATGACTATTTTTACAATAATTTTGTGCATAATAGTTTATATTTATTTTTTATCTTTGATTAATACTTTTTATTACAAAGTTCCACAAGTTGCTAGTTTTAATTCAGATTTGAAAGTTATGAGAACTTGACTTAAAAAATATAATTTAGCTTGAAAAAAACTTATTGATATGTGAAGTTGATCTTGAAAAATTCTTAGGTTTTTTGAAAAAGAATTTACTTGTTTTACGACTTGATATGAAGTTGATTTAAAAAATGTTTTAACAGCTAAATTCTTGGCTTATATTTTTTCTTCAAAATCTATTACTCTTAAACAAAATTATTTTAATGCAAATTTGTGAGATTATGAAATAATTTATATTTATTTATATCCAGAATTGGTTGCACAAATAGAAGAAAAGATAAATAAAGAAGCAAAAAAGGGAACTATAGTTATTGCAAATGCTTTTAAATTATCAAAAGCAATTCCAAAAGAAATTTTGTATTCAGATAAATGAAAAGAGGAAGTTTATATTTATGAGATGTAAACTTTTAGCTAAAAATGGAGAATATGTAATCCCACTTGAAGAAAACTTTCCTTTTAATTTGATCAAAAAAACAGTAGATTTAGATATTTGGTTTTTTGATTCAAGGAAGCAAAAAATTACAGCAAATTCTCAAACAGTTAGAAAAGCTTTTGAAAAGTTATAAAAAAAGAAGATTTGAAAAAGTTTTCTTTTTTTAAAAAAATATTTGCAATGTAAAATATTTGCATTTCAAATAATCAAGACTTTTTTCTTCCATTTTTTGTAAAAAATTTTACTTTTAAAAAGTTTTTTATATAATCTCCGTGCCTAAAAAAGGAAGAGTGAAAAACTCGTTGTACCTTATTATTTAATAATTTTTACAAAAATGGCAAAAAGAGGTAAAAAATATAACAAAGCTTTAGAATTTGTTAATGCTGAAATGGCTTACTGAGTTGATGAGGCAGTTGAATTATTAGAAAAAACTAATACTGTTAAATTTGATCCAACAGTTGAGGTTCATTTTAATTTGAATATCAACCCAAAATATGCTGACCAAATGGTTAGATCTACAATTACTCTTCCAAACGGAACTGGTAAAACTTCTAGAGTTTGTGCTTTCACAGAAGGTAATGCTGAAGAATTAAAAGCAGTTTGAGCTGTTGTGGCTTGAGGTGAAGAATTAATTGATGATATTTTGAAAGGAAATGTTGCACTTGATTTTGATGTTTGTGTTGCTACTCCATGAATGATGAGATTCTTAGGAAAAATAGCTAGAGTTCTTGGACCTAAAGGTCTTATGCCAAATCCAAAAGCTTGAACTGTTTCTGCTGATTTAGTTGCTACAATTAAAGAAATTAATGCTTGAAAATTTGAATTCAAAAATGATAAACAATGAAATGTTCACTCAATTTTTGGTAAATTATCTTTTGGTAAAGAAAAATTAGTAGCTAATTTAAAACATTTCTTAAATGTTATAAACGAAGTAAAACCTACTTGAGCAAAAGGAAAATATATCAATACAGTTTTTATTTGTAATGCTATGGGACCTTCAATCAGATTAGATTTAGAAAATAAATAATTCAAAAACTCCTTCAAAAAAAGGAGTTTTTTTATAATACTTTTTAGTTTTCTTTTTTATATTAATTTTTGCTTTTTTGAGAAAAAGATGTAAAAATATAAAAAAATATTTATTAAACATTTTTATGGAAAATTTAGAAAATAAAAAAATAGCTATAGTTTGTGATTGGATAAAAGATTGGTGATGAGCTGAAATTGTTTTGGAACAACTTCTTGAAATTTTTCCTAAAGCTGATATTTTTACAAGTGTTTTTTGGCAACAAGAAAGAGAAATATTTAAATGAAAAAAAATTACAACAAGTTTTATTCAAAAAATTCCTATTTTAAATAAATCTCATAAATTAGCTTTAATGCTAAGACCTTTGGCTTTTGAAAGTTTTGATTTAAGTGAATATGATATTGTAATTTCTTCAACAAGTGCTGAAAGTAAATGAGTTATAACAAAACCTGAAACTCTTCAAATTTGTTATTGTCATACTCCAACTAGATATTTTTGGAGTCATTATTATGAATATATTAATATGATGGAATTTTGAGTATTAAATTTTTTAGGAAAATTTTTAATGCCAAAAATTGTTCACAAGCTTAGAATATGGGATTTTATAGCTAGTTATAGACCAGATTATTTTTTAGCGAATTCTAAAAATACAGCTTCAAGAATTAAAAAATATTACAATAGAGATGCAACGGTTCTTTATCCTTGTCTTGATATAGATAAAATTCCTTTTTACGAAGAAAAAGAAGATTATTATTTTTATGCTGGAAGATGTATTCCATACAAAAAATTTAATTTAATAGTTGATGCTTTTAATTTAAACTGAAAAAAAATAAAGATAGTTTCCAATGTAAAAAATGATTTAAGTGAAAGTTTGAAAAATATTTCAAAAGAAAATATTGAATGGATTTATGAAACTGACAATAAAAAAATAAATGAGCTTCATTCAAAAGCAAAAGCTTTTTTATTTCCACCAGAAGAGGATTTTGGGCTTGTTCCAATTGCAGCAATGGCAACTTGAACTCCAGTTATAGCTTATGGTAAATGATGAGCTTTAGAGACAGTAAAACCTTGACTTACTTGAATATTTTTCTCAGAACAAACGGCAGAAAGTTTAAATAAAACAATTGAAGAGTTTGAAAAACTTGAATTTAATCCAAAAAAAATTAGAGAACATTCTATGCAATTTGATAAAAAAACTTTTAAAAAAAATTTACTTGGATTTATAAATAGTAAGTTGTAGAAAAAATTTGCAATAATTTAAAAACTTTATAAAATCTCAAAAGATAAAATATTAATTAAAAATAAAAATATGAAAAATATAATCAATATATACTTATATATATACTTATATATATAAAGCCAAAAACTGATTATTAAAAGAAATATTACTTGAGTAAAATCAAGTATTATTTCTTTTTTTTGTTTTTGCAATTTCAAAAAATCTCATATAATACAAACATATTTTAAAAAATAATCAAAAAATATGGTAAAAAAGTATTTTGACAAAGCACCAC
>JBBILU010000062.1:0-4660 GCA_037444775.1 Candidatus Altimarinota bacterium | reverse complement strand
GTAAAATTGTCAAAAGTTTTTTTAAGAAAAAGAAGAAAAAATTACTTTTTTCTTCTTTTAGAAATACCATCTATTTTATTCTCTTCTTTAAGCTCTTTTATCTCATAACTTATAAGTTCTGCGAAATATCAAAGTAGTTTAATTATTGAATCAGAAATTATTTTCCGAGAAGCAATTATTATCAAAAAAGCAAAAAAAAGTTTTGGGAATTTATAAATTATATCAAATATTTTTGATGAAGAAAAAAAGTCTAGAATTCATTTTAGTATCTTGAAATCAGAAGATGAGTTTCATACTATATAGTGTAAAATAGCTAAAATAGCTAAAGGAAATAAACTTCAAAAAATCCAAGCAAAAACTTTATTACTTTTTAATTCAGACCTTAAAAAAATAAAAATTATTGCAAAAACAAAAATTAAAACAGTAAAAGTTCATAAAACCATTTCCTTATTTCAAATTAAAAAATTTTGAAAAGGTGAAATTTCTTTATACTTGAATCATTCCAAAATCATAATTTGGAAATTGAAAAAAGAAAAAAGTAAAAATCCAAAAATTAATCCAAAATATATTCTATATAATTTATCACTTCAAATATAAGTAAAAATTAAAGCTGATAAAATAAATAAAATTATAATTACCAAGTCTGGGATTAAGTCCATCATATTAAAAATGTTAGAAAATATTATACTATTTCTTATTCCCTTTTTAGTCTCCTTGTGTATTTTAACTAAAGAAAAGATTTTGTAAAACTTTTTTGATTTTTCTGAAAAATTATTTATTTTTGTATAAATTTAATTCTAACAACAAAAAAAATGAGAAAAATTTTATTATTTATCTTGGTATTTATATCTTTCTTAGGAAATTCTGTTGCTTATGAAGTTGATTCTAATTTTAAACAAGTTCATAAAAACTTCATAAGTTCTTTGGAAAAAAAGTTTAATATTACTGACAAGAAAGCTTTTTTATCAACTTTAAATGAAAGTGTTAGCAGTATATTAAAAACAAGTAAAAATTTATCTGCTGCTAAAAAACAAGTTTTACAAAATTTGATAATTCTAAATAATGAAGAAATATTCCTAATTGACTCTAAATGATTTAATAATTCAAAACAAGAATTTTTAGAAAAAAACGAAAGAAATAAGCTAATAGAATTAGAAAAAGGGTCTTATGCACCAACTTTTTTTTCATATCTGAATAATTGAAATATAAAATTCAAGTGAGTTAATGAAAAAATGGAATTTACCGAAAATAATGAGATAAAAAGATTGAACTTCTCAAAATATTATAAAATTAATGAAAAAAATTACAAAGCTTTTGCTTTCAAAAAATGATATATTTTAAAAGTTTGAGCTTCATACTGGTTTGTAGAAGAATATGAATTAGAGAAAAAAATTCCATATTCAGAGAGTAAAAATTATGTTTTATGATTATTTGATTATGGTTCAAATTTTTTCAAAAAAGGAGAAGTTTTTTATACATATTCTTTTACAAATTTTACTTTTTTTGAAGATAATTATGGTTTTTATTTATCAGATTTGAAAAAATCTTGAATAGATGCTAGTAAAACTTTAATATATTTTTGAGAAAATTGAAAATACAATTTTGTCTCAAACTTTAAAGAGACAAAACTAATTTCAGATAGTATAATTTATTGAATAACTGATAAAATTGAATTTTTGTCTAACTTAATAAATGATAAATTATATTTAAAAGATGATACGGATGAACTTTTTATAAGATTAAAAAAAGAAACTCTAACTTTAACAAAATGACTTTCAAATGAAGAAACTATAAAAAAACTTTATGATTTTATATTAAATAAAGTTGAATACACGACAAAAATAGATTTATCAGACAAAAAAATATTTTCTGGAATTTTAACATATAAAAATTCTGATTGAGTTTGTGAATGATATGTAAAACTATTTGCTTATTCTCTTCAATTTGCTTGAATTCCAAATGTAAATGTAATTAGGTGAGATGTTCTTGATGCACAAGATTTTCCAAATATTTGACATGCTTGGATAAAAATATGAAATTATTATTATGACCCAACTTTTGATGATCCAATTTGAAATAAAAAAACAAAAAATTTTCCAGAATATTTATATTACAAAATTCCAAAGGATTTATTTTATACAAATAGATATGATTTCTGAGATACTCCAGAATATTTAAAAAAGACTAGTTTTGAAGAAAGAAGAAATTTAATTAATAAAAATCTTTATGATCTAGAGACAAAATATAGAGAAAGTAATTATAATATCTTGAAATTAACAAAATTTAAAAAGTCACATAATATTTCATATAAAGAGAAAATTACAATTGACACATTAAAAAATATTTTTCCTTATTATGAAGTTAATAACTACAAAATAATAGAAAATTGAAATACAAAAAGTATAATTTGATTACTTTATTACAAAGTTACAAATGAAAATATAGAAGCTATTTTGGAACAATCTGATTATAAAATTAGTGGATTTTATCTTTTCAAATGGAAAGATAAAAATGGAATTACAGATTACAGAATTGGTTATAATCTAAAATTTGGTTAAAAAAAGGGTTAGTATACCTTTTTTTTTGTAATATTTATATTAAACTTTTTAAATAATTTAATTTATTTTTCAAAGAATCACTTTTTGATTTTTGGATTATTTTATCAATATTTTTTTCTATTTTTTTATAAGCAGAAGTGACTTTATTTTTATCTCAATTTAATTTTTTATAAACTGTTTTTTTCAAATCAAAAGCTAAAATATCAATATATGCCTTGTCTTCTTTGGAAAAATTATACTTTTCTAAAATTTGTTCTTCTGTTAAAAGAGAACTTTTTTTTGTAGTTTTTTCTTCTTTATTATCAGAAAATTGTATTTCAGATTCTTCTATTTCCTCATTTCAAAGAGGTTCTAACTTAATGGAAACTTCTGTATCTTCTGACATAATTTCTCAATCAACTGTTTTTTTTCACCATTTTAAAGCTCTTTGTAATCAAATATCTCAATATCACATCCAGATATCAAGTCTGTCATATTCATATCATCTTTCTCAAGAATTTACAATTGCTCATCACCTATCTTCTACGACTCAAACTCAAAGACCTTCTAATTTGATTTTTGTTCCAAATTTATAATTTTTTGGAGCAGCTATAAATCAAGGTGAAACTGGTTTTCAAGAAGCTCAACGAATTCAATGTCCGTTTAATTTTATTTCATCTTCATAATTTCATTTAAAATATTTTTCTTGAAAAGGAAGAGGAGAATAATAAGCAGTTACAACAAATTTTGTTTTAGTTCAAACAATAACTTCTTTTATTTCAAAGTATTTTTTATAGACTTCATCAAATTTATTTCAAAATAATTCATTTAATTTTTTATAAGTTTTTGGTCAAATATATCCAGCTACTTCCTCATCTTTACTCTTTATTATTCAATTCTCTAATTGAAAATTAATTATAGAAGTTTTTAATTCTTCATAATCTCAATTAATTTCTCAATTATAAAGTCATAAATCCAAAAAAACTTTTTGAGTTTTTGTTATTATCTGTGATTTTGATTCTGGAGTTATATTTGTATAAGAAAAATCTCAAGCAAATACATAATTAAAAGTTGAAAAAGATAAAAAAATTATTAATATTGTGAGCAATAATTTGCTCCTTGATGTTTTCATATTTTTATTTGATTAAAAAACGGACAGAATTATATATAAAAATTTTTATTTGCAAATTTTTTTTATTTTTATGGAAAAATTATACACTATTTTGAAAGATTTTACAATAAAAGATGCTATTTTTAATGAAGAAAATGATAGACAATTTTTGGCTTTGAAAGATTTATACGAAAAAATTAATAATAAAGAATTATTTTTACCTCTAGTTTTGTCTAATTCTATTGTTTGTTATCAGCTTTCTAGTAGTTGAGAAAAATATTGGGAAGAATTTTCTCAAGAAGCTTCTAAATTTAATTTCGCTACAATGGATGATATTTATTTCTTTTTTATAGATTTTTTACCAAAATCGACCTGAAATAAAAGATTTCTTGATACAAAAATTTCAAGACTAAAAAAACTTAGACCTTTTTTGGATGATTTATTTTTTAATCAGAAATATTTTTACAAAAATATGGCTTTACTTCAAAAGAAATTAGCAGATACAATGAATCAAAAACTTTGAGACAAAACAATAGTTTTTTGAGTAAAAATGTATTCTTATGGTTCTAGAATTAGATTTTGAAATTTGATAGAATTTCCTAAAGAAATTGTAATTCCTATTGACTCAAGACTTGAAAATATGTTTGAAAAATTCAAGTGAGATTTTACTTGAAATATAGAAAGTTTTTACTCTGAATTAGCCAAGAAAATGAATTTAGCCCCATTACATTTAGATTGACTTATTTGGACAAAATACGGAGAAATTATGGAAAAATAGAAAAAATTCTAAAATTAAAAAATTATTTGATTTTGATACAAAAAATGCTAATATTTATTTCGTAATATATTTCTTAAAAAAATAAAAATATGACACAAGATAATAATGATTTACTAGAAATTAAACAATTACTTGTTTGATTTATAAAAGAACAAAGAGATTTTAATAAAAGTGTTCACGAAAGATTTGAAAAAATTGATGAGAGATTTGAAAAAATTGATGAGAGATTTCAAA
>JBBILU010000061.1:0-4890 GCA_037444775.1 Candidatus Altimarinota bacterium | reverse complement strand
AAATTTATAATAAAAATATTTTAGTTTTTTATGTAAAATTGTCAAAAGTTTTTTTTACTTTTACAAGTAAGTTTTTACTTACAAGAAAAGAAAAGTCTTGACTTTTTATAAGAATATTGTCTAGTATATTTTCTCACAAAAAAATAGAGACAAAAGATTTTTTGTCTCTATTTTTTTACAACTTATTTACAACTAAAAGTCTTTAAAATATTTTCATATTTCGCAATATCTGTAACTTCTGGCAAAAGTGCAATTGTTAGCAAATATGCTTTGTTTCTATTACAAATATGAGCAACTTGCAAAAACTTTAAAGTTGGTGTTGTCTCATTATATTTAGCATTAAATACAAATATTTTTGATTTTTCAGAGTCAAAAAACTGGAATTCTGAAGAAGAAATTAATCTGTAACTATAATATTCATCTATTCCAGAAGAACTATTAATTTGAGAATATTCAACTGAACTTGTAACTTCTTTCAAATCTGTAGACAAAACAACAAAACTATTTGCAAATTCATTTTTTATATCTTTAGAAGTTGCAACTAATTCAACTTTTCAAGTTTTTGGTTCTGGGATTGCATTTTTATTTCTACTAACAATATCCCAAGAAGAAGGCACTTTCACAGTAAAATTTTCTCAGGAAAAATCTGCTAAAGTTGATTTAGTAGTAGATCAAGTGGAAGAAGAAACTTTTGTAGCTTCATCTTCAGAACAAGAGAAAATAAAAAAAGATAAAAATAAAACAATAAATAACTTTTTAATCATAAAATTTACATTACTAAATTAAATATAGAATCTTTTAACAAAAATACACTTCAAAGAATTACTCAAATAATTGCCAAAATTACAAAAAATATGTGAAAAAATATTTGTGGAATTTTACTTACTATTTTTGACTTTACACTGAAATAAATAACAAATAAAGTGGAAATAACAAAAGAAATATATGTAAAAGGAATTATGCTAATTAATAGATTATAATCTCAAAAATTCATTGCAAGAAAAAAATAATTTACAAAAAATAAAAGAGTTGAAATTATAAAAATATGCTTTGAAGCTTTTCTTCTTTCTTCTAACAAATCTTCTGGATTTAATAATTTGGTTTTTAAAACATCTTTTAAACTCATAAAATTTGATTTTTTAAAAATAAAATATATATTTTAGGAAAATTTTATTTAATAATATATTTAAAAATGACAGTAACACAAGACCAAATAAAAAATATCATAAAAAATCTTAGTAAATTGCCAGATGCAGACAAAAAAATTGAATGAGATGTTTTAAATATCATTGGTTATATGGAAATGTTAAATGAAGTTGATACAATTTGAGTTGAGCCAACAGTTTCAGTTAGCAATTTTGTTAAACCTTTGAGAGAAGACACAGAAATAAGAGAAATAAATCCTACAGATTTGCTTAACTGTTCAAGTCAAAAAGTAGTTTCAAACCAAATTGTTATAAGCAATATAATGAGTTAAAATGTTAAGAGAATTAAAAATAGTCAATTTTAGAAATTTTGAGAATTTTTCAACTAAATTTGAGGATTTCGGGAATTTTGTTATATGAAATAATTGAATTTGAAAAAGTAATATTCTTGAAGCTATTTCAATAATAAGTTTAAATTCTTTAACTTGAATAGAATTTGAAAAACTCGTAAAAAAAGGTTCAGATTTTTTTTATTTGGAATGAATTTTAAAAACTTGAGAAAAATTAGCGGTTTTTTTTGACAAAAAAACAAAAAAGAAAAAGTTTACAATAAATAATAAAACTGCTACAAAAAAAAGTTTTTCTGAAATATCTTTCAAAAGTGTGATTTTTTCACCAATAATGATGAATATAATGTATTTATCTCCAAATCTTAGAAGAGATTTTTTAGATAATATTTTGGAAAATTCCTTTGGTAATTATTCTAATGCATTGAAAAAATACAAAAATATTTTAACCTCTAGAAATAGATTATTAAAAAATATTAATGAATGAAAAAGTTCTAAAACAGAAATAACTTTTTGGAATGAAGAGTTTGCAAAAATAGCTACAGAAATATATAAATATCGTTTTATTTTGAAAGATTTTTTTGAAAAAAACATATATTTATTAAAAGATTGTTTTAGCTGAAAAGTAGAAAAAGTTAGCTTTAAATATTTAACAAAAATTGATTTAATAGAAAATTCTAAAAATATAATTATTAATTATTTAGAAAAAAATTTTGAAAGAGATTTGATTTTAAAAAGTACAAATATTTGACCTCACAGAGATGATTTTGAAATACAACTTGATGGAACAAATTTAATAGATTTTGCTTCAAGGTGAGAGGTAAAATCTTCAATTATAGAATTAAAAAATCTTGAGATAAAATTTATAGAAACTTTTTCAAATAAAAAACCTATTTTAATAATTGATGATTTGCTTAGTGAAATAGATATTTTTCACGAAAATATGTTAATAAAAAAGATAAAAAATTATCAAAGTATTGTTACCTCTATAAAGCTAAATTCTAATGTTTTTTCAGATAATATAGTTTATTTATAACACAAATTCAGCTATTTGTAAAGGTATTTTTTTAAAAAAAAATTAGGTAAAAATAACTTTTTTTATTATAATGTTATAAATTGTTTCTGAAACTAGGACAAAATTAATTTTTTAACATTTTGAATATGAAAAATTTTTATGCTAAATTTACAATTGCTCTTTGTATTTTTTGAATAAATTATGCATTTGCAGGAAATATTGACCATTTTGAAGTAAAAGTGAATCCAGAATCTGTTTCTGTTTGAGAAGCTGTAGATTTGACTATTAAAGCTGTTGATAAAGATAATAATATCCTAAAAGATTATACTGGGACAATATTAATATTTTCAGAAAGTGATAAAGATGCTGTTTTCCCAAAATCTCTTGAAGATAATAGCTATACTTTTAAAACTAGTGATCAATGAGTTGTAAAATTTGAAAATGCTGTTTCTTTTAAAAATGTTTGAAAAAATGATATTCATGTTTATGATTTGTCAGATCAAACAGACAGTGTTATGTGAATTGCTGAAGTAAATGTTACTAAATCTAATTCAACAGTTTCTACTTCAGATATAGAAATTCTTTCTCCAGAAAATTGATTAACTGTTTGAACTGAAAAAATAAATGTTTCTTGAAAATCGCAAAAAAATCATCAAGTAAAAATTATTATAAATAATAAAGATGAAGTTTTAACAACAACCGACAAAGATTGAATTTTTGAAAAAGAGATAAAAGTTCCAACTTGAGAAAGTGTAATTAAAGCTATTTTGCTTGATAGTGATGATAAAGAAATATGAACTTCAAAAGAAATTCATATCAAATCAGATTCTTCAAAACCAATTTTCAATAATTTAAAAGTTTTACCTTGACTTGATGTTGAAACTGGGACTTGATTAACTGCCGAAGTTTATGCAACAGCTTGATTAACAGAAGTTACAATTATTGTAAATGACTCACTAAATAAATTAAAAGAAAACAAATCTTGAGTATATTCTTGAAATTTCGTTTCTCCAGATAAACCTTGAGATTACAAAATTGATGTAATCTTAAAAGATGAATTATGACACACAGTAAAAGAATTAGGAAAAGCAACTTTAGTTGTTTCATTAAATTCAGCAGTAGAAAAAAAGACAAAAGATAAATGTGAAAATTGAGATTATTCTTGAAGTGTATTTGATTCTAAATGTTGAGAAAAACCAGCTGAATTAAATGCTCCTCTTGATCTATGAATTAGAAATTTAAAACTTACTAAATTAAAAACAAAATCAATTCTAACTTGGGATAAGCTAAATGATGCTGAAAGTTATAATGTTTATAAAAAATTAGAAGGCTGAAAACTTGAATTAATAGAAAATGTTACTGAAGCAAAATTTGAAATTCAAATAACTTGAGATGCTATAAAATACGATTATTTTGCAGTAAAAGCTATTGCAAAGAAAAATTTGACTGAAATAAGTGGAAGTTGAAGTATAGAAAAACAAATGGAATGAGATTTGTCTGATGCTATAAAAATCCAAACTTGACCTCAAACAATAATTCTTGTAATTCTAACTTTGATTACACTTTGAATTTGATTTATGATTATGAGAAAAAGAAAAATGAGTTAAAGAGAATATTTTTTAATAAAAATGTATGGTAACATTTGCTATAAATGATAAAAATATTTTATCAAGATATTCTGAAAGTTATGTTGTAGATAAAATAGAGAATTTTTTTGCTACTGAATTTTCAATAGATAAATGATTAGTTTTATATGGATTTGATTTAGAAAAAGAAAATTATTTAAAAACAAAATCATTAAAAGATTCCGATTTTATAGACTATTAATTTTTTCAATGGATAGAATATTTAGAAAAGAGAAATCTAGAAAAACAGTTCAAAAAAGCTAAAAATTATTTACTTATATGAAATTACAACCAAGTGAATTTTTCTCTAAGAGAACCTAAAAAAGTAAAGTTTTTTATTTTAGAATTAATGGGCAGTATAGGACTTGGTGATATATCGAAAATGAGATTTTCAAAGTTATCAAAATAGATGAAGCAAACTAAATTTAGTTTGCTTTTTTGTTCTTTTATATATAATCTTTTTGTGTTTTAATATTTAATAAAAAATATGAGTACTATAACTATAGAGGTCCCAAATAAATACAAAATTGAATATGAGCAAGTATTTGTAAATCTAATAAAAAGATATCATATAAGTAAACTCAAAGAAATATCTGAGAAAGAATTTTATATTGATATGTTAGACTGAATTTTTTCAGAAGATCCTGATTTTAAAGTTCTTGAAAAGAAGAATGGTAAATTTGATTTTAGTACTTTACTAAAATAAGCTATGATTTTCAAGTATTCAAAAAAATTTAAAAATTCTTTTAAAAGTATCA
>JBBILU010000060.1:0-4970 GCA_037444775.1 Candidatus Altimarinota bacterium | reverse complement strand
ATATCATAAGCCCTTTCTCAACCAGGAACTTTATCTATAACAGTAGGAATTAAATAACTTTTTACATTTGCTTTTTTAGCAATTTCTTGTTTTCTAGACATTTTTTAGTTTTATTAAATATTAAAATTATTTTCTAATAAAATGAGATCTTTTAGATAAAAAAGATGGCAATGAAGACATAGCATCAACTTTATCTTGAAATTCAAAATTATCAGATATTTTTTGGAAAGCTTGATTAATTAATTTATGAGTATAATCAAAATTAGAGTTTGTTTCATTTTTAAAATTAACAAAATCTTCTCTTAATTCATTAATAATATATTCTAATTTAGCTTGTCATTTTTCTAATTTAGCTTGTCATTTTTCTAATTTAGCTTGTCATTTTTCTAGTTTTCAAACTCTAGAATCTAAGCTAGAAACTTTCTCATTTAAGTTATAAACTCATCCTTCTAAATTTGTTAGTTTCTCTAAAACTAACTTTTGAAATTCTTGCTCAGTCATAATTTACTTATTTAAAAATTAAAAAACAAATTGATCATATATTCTTTATATTTTTAGTCAAATTTTATTAAAAAAATTTTAACAAGTTTATATAAAAAAATTTTTTTTACAAATAAAAATCTTTACAAATAAAAATCTACCAGTAAAATCAGTTTAAATTTAATTTATTAAAAGAAAAATTATGACAATAGTAACAAGATTTGCACCAAGCCCAACGGGATATTTACATATTTGAAGCCTAAGAACAGTTTTGTATAATTATTTATTTACAAGAAAAAATAATTGAAAGTTTTTGCTTAGAATAGAAGATACTGATAGAGCTAGATATGTTGAATGAAGTATTGAAAATATGATAAATATTTTAACAAAACTTTGACTTGAACCAGATGAATCTATAAAAAAGCCTTGAAATGTTTGACCTTATTTACAATCAGAAAGATTAGATATTTATCAAAAATATATTAAAATTTTACTTGAAAAAGATTTAGCTTATTATTGTTTTTGTTCTGGGGAAAAATTAGAAGAAACAAGAAAACAGCAAGAAGAATTATGACTTGCAACAAAATATGATTGAACTTGCAAATATTTAACAAAAGAAGAAGTTAAGAAAAATCTTGATGCTTGAATTCCATACACAATTAGATTAAAAGTTCCAGCAAATAAAGAAATTGTTTTTGATGATATGATAAAATGAAAAATTAAATTTGATTCAAAAGAAATTGATGATCAAATTTTGATTAAATCAGACTGATTTCCAACTTATCACTTTGCTGTTGTTGTAGATGATTATTTAATGAAAGTTACTCATATAATTAGATGAGATGAATGGATTCCTTCAACTCCAAAACATATTTTACTTTTTGAAGCTTTTGGTTGGGAAGTTCCAAAAATTGCACATGTTCCCCCACTTATTTGAGCAGATAAAAAGAAATTATCAAAAAGAACTTGAGATGTTTCAGTTGAAAAATATTTAGAAAAATGATATTTAGTTGAAGCATTACTTAATTATTTAGCTTTACTTTGATGGAATCCAAAAACTACGGAAGAATTTTTTACTATGGATGAATTAATAAAAAAATTTGATATTGAACAAGTTCATAAAGCTGGAGCTTTTTTTGATGTTGAAAGACTAGATTTTTTCAATTCTCATTATTTAAAAAATATTAATTTAGATGAATTATACGAAAAATTATTAAAATATTTAGCAGAATATAATCAAAATTTTTTAGAAAAAATTAGTAAATTTTCTCCAGAATATAATAAAAAAATTCTAAACGAATTAAAAACTAGGATTAAAAAATTTGATGAATTAGAGATTTTTACAAACTTTTTTTATGAAGATTCAAAAATTCCAAGTTTAGATTTGATTTTGAATCCAAAAATGAAAATAGAAAATTTAGAAGATGTTAAAAAATCTTTAAATTTAGCTTTAGAAATATTAGAACTTAAAGTTTGAAATTTTGAAAACTTAGAAGAACTGAAAAATATTTTTGTAGAAAAAATTAAGGAAGCTTGAATGAAAAATTGACAAGTTTTATGGCCAATAAGATGTACTTTGAGCTGAGAAGAGTTTTCTCCTTGAGCTTTTGAAATGATTTATATTCTTTGAAATGGAGAATCTATAAAAAGAATTAAAAAAGTTTTGGAAAATTTAAAATAATAAAGTAAAATATAAAAAATTTTATTATTATTTATTATTTATTACTAAATTTTATGAATTATCAAGCAATGAAATCTGTTTTGGATATTATAATAAAAAGTTATAAATGTCCTTTTTGTAATTCTCAAATTTGAGAAGATTTAGTTGAAATAGTTTGAGCTGCAGGAACTAGTATAAATATGTCTATGTGATGTGCTAAATGTAAGAAATCTGTCGTTTTACAAGCTAATTTGATGCCTGTGAATAAAATGATTAATATTGATAAAGATAAATTAGAAGCTTTAAAAAAGAAATTTATGGAAGTTGCAAATCTTAAAATAAAAGTTAACTCTATGAAAAAAACAATAAATTGAGTAAAAGAAATAGAAAATTTTATAAATGATGAAGATATTGTTAATTTTAGCAAAAAATTAAAACAAAAAAATGTTAATATTTCAGATATTTTTTGAGAATAAGAATGTAATTTTAATCTTTTGAACTAGTCTTCCTTTTTTGTAAAAGGTAAACTACAGAGGGAATAAAAATAAAAGTTCAAATATTTTTACCTATTTTTAACCAAAATTTTTATGAAAATTATAATAAAATTAATTTCTTTTTTAATAATAATTATTGTTTTATTTTGAATTATTGTTTTTGTAAAGCCAGATTTAGCAAAAATAATAGAAACAAAAATAGGATTAAATTGAATTACTGAAAAAATTTCAAATTCTAGAGATGAGATAAATAACACAGCTACAAGTATTGTTCCTCCAAGTATTTCAGAAAAATATTCAGAAACGATAAGTTGAGCAATAAATATTTGAGATAAATTCGTTGATTGAGTAAATATTACAAAAGAAAAAATTGATGAAATAAGAACAACTTTATCTTGAGCAGAAGACACTTATCATAAAGCTCGTGAAGTTATTGATGAGACAACTACAAAAGTTAATGAAGTAAAAAAAATTGTTGAGGATGTAAAAAATTTGTGAAATATTGAGATGACTTGAGGTTTGGAAAGATAAAATTTGGATCTTTCTTAAATCAAATAGGCACTATATTTAAACTATATCTTTTTCCAAAAATAACACATTTCTCCTCAATTATAAACTTTTCTTTTTTTATAATTTTTATAGTCAATTAATTTATCAAAATCTAAATAAGATGAAATTATTCATCAATTTAGATTTTTATTTTGTAAAAAAAGCTTATTTATTTTTTTATAATTTTCTACTAAATCTTCATCTTTTAACCTAATTCAATATGGAGGATTTGAAACTAGAGTTCAAGAAATAGTAATAGGATTTTGTAAAAACTCTCTGAAATCTTTTTTTTCAAAACTTATAGTGTCATATACTCAAGCATCCAAAGCATTATTTTTAGCTATTTCAAGAATATCTTCATCAATATCACTTGCAAAAATTTTGTATTTACTGTTAAATTGTTTTAATCTTGCTTCTTCTTTCAAAAGTCTCATTTCATCTTTGCTAAGCAAACCTAAATCAACTATTGAAAAATTTCTTTTTAGTCAAGGAGCAATATTTCTAGCAATCATTGCAGCTTCAATTGGAATGGTTCAACTTCCACAAAAAATATCATAAAATTTTTCACTAAATCTCCAGTTTGAAAGTAAAACAAGCCCTGCAGCCAAAGTTTCTTTAATTGGAGCTTCTCAAGCTTCTTTTCTATAACCTCTTTTATGAAGAGCTTCTCAAGATAAATCAAGCAAAATTCTAGCTTTATCATTTATAAGCAAAACCAAAATTTCAAATTTCGGAAAATTTTCATCTTCAATTACAAAACCTCATCATAAATTATCAATAATAGCTTTTTTAGATATTTTTTGAATAGTTGGAGTTGAAGTAAGTCAGCTTCTAATTGATGTTGCATTAACTATTATTGGAGATTTTTTTGGAACTAACTTTAAAAAATTAATTTTGTTAACTAAAGAAAATAAATCATCAAAATTTTCTACATTTTCTTTTTCTCAAAGATTTAAAAATAGTCTATTTCAAACTCTTGACCAAATGTTTACTTTTCAAGCAGTTTTATAATCTCATTCAAAAGAAACAAGTCTATCTTCTACTTTTATATTTTGTCATCAAACTTTTTCAACCTCTTTTTTTGCTAATGCCTCAAGTCAAGCACTTGTTGAAAGTATAAAGTTTTGCATTTTTCCGTTTTTAATTATAAACTTTTATTTATATAATTGGCTGTGTGTTCATATATCAAGTAAATATATAAAACTTTCTTTATTATCAATATTAAAAATTATTCTATAATCTCCTGTAAGATTTATAGAATAATATTCATTATATTTTCAATTCAATTTATGAACATTAAAACTTTTCTCAAATGGAGGTCATTTTTCTAGTCTTTCCAAAATTAAAAAAACTTTATTAAATAATTTACCTTCCATCTTCAAAAGCTTTCTTCTAAATTCTTTTGTTTCTTGAATTTTATACATAAAACTATTTTCTTAAATTAAGATAAAAGTTTTTCATTTCTGAAACAGAAGAAAATTTCTCTTCTTCTAACTCAAGATTATTATTTTTATACCATTTTTTCTCTAATTCTTCATCTAAACAAGGAGCTCAAAATTTTTCATATATATATTTTTTCAACTCATTGATATCAGAAAAAACACTTTGTGTAAATAAAATATTTTGTTTTATAGTTAATGTTATCATTTTTCTAGTTTTTAATTATAAATCACCTGAATTTTATAAGAAAGTTTCAGAAATGCAAATTAAACTTTTTTTCTTGCTCTTATATTTTTTTTTTGTTAAAATCAGCCCGATTTTATAAATAAAAAATAATTTATGCAAGA
>JBBILU010000059.1:3762-5473 GCA_037444775.1 Candidatus Altimarinota bacterium | reverse complement strand
TAAAGCTTGTATCAAAAAATTGTTTCTTCTGAAAGTTTTTCGTAAATTTGCTTTCTGATAAATTCTTTCATTGATTTTGTCAAAGCTATATAAGAATCCTTTATTAAATACTCATTTTCTATTCAAGTATCTGAATATAACTTTTCATATCAACTTCTAAAACCATATAAGAATTTATCAATTAGATATTCAGAATTATATGAGTAAATTATTTTATGCATAAACTTCTTCTTTAACTATTATTTTTTGATTTTGTATTTTTTCTAGTCTAATTTTTCTTATTAATTCTTCAGCAGATTCTAAGATTTTTTTATCAAAAAGTTCATAAAATTCATCTTCTGTATGATAAACTTTTATACTTCAATCTGGCATTTTTCTATTGTAAGGCATAATCTTTTGATTAAATTATAATTTTATAAAATTCATTATTTTTATTATTGCTAAATTTATACTTTTTACAAATTTTTTATTTCTAAGTTTGAAAATAATCACAGCAGATAAAAGTCAAACAACAATTCAAGCCAAAATATCAAAAGGCCAATGAACTCAAGCAATAACTCTTGAAACTAGCATAAAACTGAATAAAATAATTAAAATTCAAAAAATTTTTTTGTATCAATAAAATAAAATGCTAAATAAAAAGGTAGAGGCAACAGTGGCATGGTCAGAAGGAAAACTTGCATCTGGAATATGTTTTAATAACAATTTTCAAGTCCCGTTTATATAATTTTCTGGTCTATCTATAGAAATAATTTGTTGGATAATCAGAGAAATTGAAATTCCTAAAATAACAGAAAAAAATATTAAAAGTAATTCTTCTTTTTTTTCTAAATTTTTATTTTTGAAAGTATAATAAAGCCAATAACAGACAAGAAAAATAGGTAATAAAAAAATTGGAGTATCGGCAAAAAACCTTACAAAAATATCTACACTTTTGTATTCTCAAAGAGAATTTAAATAATTAAGTCAAGCAATATTTATATTTTTCAAAGTTTCTAACATAAAAAGATTTTTATAAGATAAAACAAGGCTTATTATATAGAAAAAAATAAAAAATCAAAAAAGATTTGTAGTTATTTAGTAATTAAATATACTATTTTTGTTATATATTAATAAATAAGTTTATGGCAGTAGTTGTTGTAGAAGTACCTGATAAAATAGCAAATAAATTTGCTTCATATTCAATCATAAAATATGATTTTTTCTTTGACAGATGATATTTAGAAGAAGATTTAATAAATATTGATTGAGATTGATGGAATAACTATGATGTAAATATGAACGGAGAAGATTTTTTAAAAACTTTGGAGAAAGAAATTATACAATATAATTCATAATGATATGGTAGCAGATTGGGTAAAGTTTCTCCGTAAAGAAAATAGAGAAGTTTCAGAAAATATTCATAAAGTAGTTGAAAAACTTTTAAATTGAAATTTAGAATGACTTGATATAAAACCAATAATTTGATATAAAAATTACTACAGATGTAGAATATGAAAAGTAAGAATAGTTTATATTTCAAATGGGAAAGAGACTTTTATAAAGAATATTTGATATAGAGGGGATATTTATAATAACTTGTAATTACATTAAAATACTAAAACGAGACTTTTTTAAAAAAAGTCTCGTTTTTTTTGACTTTTATAAATAAATTATGTTAGAATGTAAATAACTTTAATATTTAATAATAAAATTATGGGTGCAGAGAATG
>JBBILU010000059.1:0-3662 GCA_037444775.1 Candidatus Altimarinota bacterium | reverse complement strand
TTGAACAACAGCTACAGCAATTTGAGCAGTATCTGATGCTTGAAATCTTTCAAATTCTGCTGAGAATACTTGAAAAAATACAAAAGAAACTTTTCCAGAAGTTTCTGAGGCTGAAATAACTAAAAATTTTAATGAATGAAAAAATTTATCTGAATCTTATTTAAAAGATTGACTTGCTTGAGTTTCAATGTTTCTTGTAAATTTGAAATTATTAAGTAATTCAAAGTCTTGATATGATCAGGAATTTAGAATAGCTTTAGCTAGATATCAAAAAGCTAAATGACTTTCAATTGATGGAGCTTTTTGAAAAGAAACAGAAGAAGCTATGATAAAAGATGGAGCTGAATTTTTTGCTAATTCTGTTTCAGAACATTTAGATTACTCAAGGCTTTCATCAGAAGACCTAATAAAAAGATTTAATGAAACCTGAATTAAACAAGAAATAGCAAAAAGAATTTCATGAATTTCAATGAGTAAAATTAAGGATAAAAGTTGAAAAGAAACAGTTTCTTTTTCAATTTCTTGAACAAATAAAACTGAAGATAAGTATGTTTTTAATAAACTTTCAAAAGAGGAAAAAGAAGAAATAGCTAAATTTTGGAGTTACGAAAAAGTTTCTTGAAAGAATCGAACAGAAAAAGCAACTAATGCAAAAGCTAATCCGACTGGAGAAGCTGAAAAAATATACTTACATTTTTATTCTTCTAAAGAACCACACTTTAAAAACCTTGAACAAGAAATTTGAGCATATAATAATGCTAAAAATCCAACTAACATAGAAGCTTGAAAAAAGGCTTTAGAACAAACAAAAACTTGAGATGGAAGAAACTTATTAAAAACAATTTTTGATGAAAATATATGAATAAAAGAAAAGTTAAAAGCTGTAGTTAACAGTCCTCTTGGTGCAGCTTGATTAGTAGTTTTTTGATTTATGTTTTTATTTGGTGTTATTGGTTGAGAGATGTCATTTGGGAAAAGACTAGCTATTATTTTAGGGTCTGTTGTTATGATGTGAGCAGCTAGTGCTAGCTGAACGGGATTAAATGATATAATAGATGCTTTTCCTGATGATAATAAGGTGGATTCTGTTAAAACAGATGCTGTTAAATATTGAGCAGTTGTAGGGGCCTCATTTGGCTCAGATATACCTCAAAGTGTTAAAAATAGTTTAGGAGTTTATGCTGATAAAACATCAAATGAATCATACTGAGCATTAAAATCTTTAAATACTAATTCTCAAGATGGTAATATATTTAAGGATAGGCAAGATTTGATAGATAGCACCTTAGTTTCGTTTAGAAATAATCCACAGTTTTATAATATTAAACTATCAGATATTAAAGATGGGAAACTTACAGATGAACAATTAAAATCTATTTGATTTACTAATAATTGAAAGTGATTAGTAAAAGGTATAGATGTAAATTGAAAAAAACAAGAAATGACAGCAGAACATTTTAATAACTTCTTTTTACCAGCTTTACTGGCTGTTAAAGATGAAAATGTAGATAAAACTATTTGAGATGTTTTTGAAGAAAATCCTATTTCAAATGCTACACAATGAGCAATTGATTGGGCTAAAGATTTGATATGAGAACCTACAGATTCAACTAAAATGATTGCAGTCTGAGTTTGAACTATATTACTAGGTTTTCCTATTATTGGAGGACTTATTGCTTGAGTTTGACTTTGGAAGAATTTAACATTTAAAGAATATTTGAATGATTTAATATGAGATAATGAAACAACTGAATATTACGAATATGTTAATTCTAAAATTTCTTCTTTGAGGGATGAAACATTAAAAACAAAAACAAAAAATTTATTTTCTGACATGAATGCTGAAACAGATGTCTTATTAAGTATGGATAAATTAATTTCAGAATCTAAACAAGGAGACAAAAAAATATTAGAAGATTTAAAAAATAGGTTACTTGAAATGGTTGTTTTAGTTATTGATTCTTATTTTAACCAAGTGAGAGATAAGTTTAACCAATTAACTAATGATAAAGAAGATTTAGAAAAGAGATTAGAATACTTAAGTAAATTAGATAATTTATTAGATGATTCTAAAAACGGTTTAACAGATCACAAAAAAGCTGAGCTTAAATTAGTGGTAGCAGAAAAAAGAAAACAAATAATGGAATATATAAAAACAAATTGAATACAATTTAATACAGAAGAATTAAAATGATTAGCCCCTAGTTTAACAGCCTCAACTTGAGCTTTACTATATTTAAATAATGAAAAAATAAAAAATGAAGTTCAAGCTAGATTAAATGATTTACAAGTATCTGATCAAACTTGATTAAAACAAGATATAGAAAAATCTTTATTATTTAAATGACATGAAGAACAATTGGAATCATTAGAAGATTTAAAAAGGAACTATAATAATAATCCAACACTAATTTCTATAATAAATTTAGTTTCATTAGATAAGTTTGAAACTGAATTAGTTAATGAAATACAATCTATAGAAATTCCTAATAATTTAACACAAGATTGAATAAATACTTTATTTAAAAAGCTTCATTCTATAAATGAGAAATTTAAAAATGAAAAAGTAAATAAAGTTTCAGATTTCTCACTTCTTGAGAATAAGTGATATAATTTTGATTCTTATAATGAAGTATTAAATACAAAAAAAGCAGAGCTTATAAAAAAGGCAAAAGAATTATGACTTACAAGTATTCGTTGGTGAGAGGAATTTATAGAAATTTTTTCATTTGAGAGAAAAATACAAGAAAAAAAAGAAAAATTAATTAATGAAAAAAGGTTTTATAAATTATTTTCAACTATAAAATATGAATCAAATGCTTGATCTGATATAAATGACCTCCTTGATAAATATAATGAATTCCTTTCTTATAAGGATAAAATTTCAACTTTTGAAAAGGAGAATTCAGAGTTAAAAAATTCAGTTATATCTAAAATTAATAATTATTTAGGATATGCAAATGATATATTTTCTAAATATCAAACTAATTCTACTAATATAACTTGAACTGAGGTATCTGTTCTAAAGGATAGATATGCTATTATTGAAAAATATGAAAGTCTTTTATGTGATAACTTACAATATAATGTATCATGATATAAGTATAGTTTAAATCATTTTATAAAAATTTATGAATCTTCAAACCCAGTTAATACAAATCAAACTGATGGAACTCAAGCTACTCCAAACAATAATACTCCAGTATCTACCCCACCACAATCACCAACTGCTGCTCCAACTGAAATAGCAAATAGTGATTTAGAACAAGTTTTAAATAAAATAAATGGAATGCAAAAAACAGAATTGAAAAAAATAATTTTAGAAAAAAATTTTAAATCAAAGGAAGAAGTTTTAGATTTATTAAATACTCTTGTTTCTGAATCTACAAAACAAGAGATAAAAGATGAAGCTATGGAAATTTTAAATTCCTTAAAATAATAACTAAATTAATATGTGAATAAAATTATCACCACAAGAAGTTGAAGCATTATGATTAAAACAAACTACATTAGAACAAACTACAAAAAATGGTAGTTTGCATATTCTTTCCCCAGAAGAAGCAAATCTATTATGAGTTGGACATTTACAAGCAACTACTTGATCTCAAGTAGAGAGAGCTAAACTTTTAAATAATGTAGAAAAAGATAATGCTTTGAAAGCT
>JBBILU010000058.1:0-5623 GCA_037444775.1 Candidatus Altimarinota bacterium | reverse complement strand
CTTCATTGTCAGTATTTTTATCTAAAAGATCTCATTTTATTAGAAAATAATTTTAATATTTAATAAAAATAAAAAATGTCCAGAAAACAAGAAATTGCTAAAAAAGCAAATGTAAAAAATTATTTAATTCCAACTGTTATAGATAAAGTTCCTGGTTGAGAAAGGGCTTATGATATTTATTCAAGACTTTTAGAAGATAGAATAATTTTTCTTTGAGATGCTATTGATTCTGCTGTTGCAAATACTGTTATTGCTCAATTATTATTTCTTGAAAAACAAGATAATAAAGCCCCAATTACCATTTATGTAAACACTCCAGGTTGACATGTAACTGCTTGACTTGCGATTTATGATGTTATGCAATATATAAGCTGTCCAATTCATACAGTTTGTATTTGACTTGCTGCTAGTATGTGATCAATAATTCTTGCTTGATGAACAAAATGAAAAAGATTTTCTCTTCCAAATAGTGAAATAATGATTCATCAACCTCTTGGTTGAGCTGAATGACAAGCTACAGAGATCAGAATAGCAGCTGAGCATATATTAAAAACTGGTCAAACTCTTTATAAAATTCTTGCTCATCACACAGGTCAAAGTCTTGAACAAATTGAAAAAGATTGTGATAGAGATAATTATATGACAGCAGAAGATGCTTTAAAATACGGATTAATTGATAAAATTATTAAAAATAAATAGTTATTATCAACCCCACATTTATATTTTTATTAATCCCCTATTTTAGGGGATTATAGGGGTAATGGTTGACAATAGCAATAAACAAAACATCTCTACTTTTTTATAATAAAATTTATGCTGCTTCCATCTTGGTATTCTAAATACAAAACTTTTATAGAATCAGAAATAGAAATATTTCTTGATTCTTATTTTGAAAAAAATAAAAAAACTTCTATTGCTCTAAAAAATTTTGAAGAAGTAGTTAGATATTGAGTAAAATGATGAAAAAAAATTAGAGCAATTTTAGCTTTAGAATCATATTTAGTTTTAGCAAAAAAAAGTTTGAAAGATATTAAAAGTTCTGATGATATAGTAAAAATTTGTATTGCTTTGGAATTTTCTCATTCTTGGAGTTTGATGCAAGATGATTTGCCTTGTATGGATAATGACACTTTAAGAAGGTGAAATCCAACCGTTTGGTCTAAGTTTTGAGAATATCAAGCAGTTTTAGCAAGTGATATTTTACAAACTTTGACTTATGAAATATTATCTAATTTGGAAGATAAAAGTTTAGCATTAAAATCAATAAATATTTTATCAAAAGCAATGTGATTTTATTGAGTTATTTGATGACAAATGGAAGATTTGCATTTTGAAGAAAATTCAAATGAAATAAATCAAGAAATTCTTATTTCTATTCATAGAAAAAAAACAGCAAAATTAATAAAAGCTTCTGTTAAATTGGGAATTATTGCTTCATGAAAAGAAAAATATTTAAAACCTTTTTCAGCTTTTTGAGAGAAATTATGACTTGCTTATCAAATAAAAGATGATATTCTTGATGTTGAGTGAGATTCTGAAACTACTTGAAAAAGTGTTTGAAGCTGAGAAGAAAAATGATTTGTATTTTTTGTTTGACTTGAAAAATCAAAAGAAACTCTTAAAGATTTACTTTGAAATTGCAAAAAAATAGCTAAGAAGATGAAATCTTCAAAGCTAGAATTTATCACAGATTATGTTTGAGGAAGAATTTGGTAAAAACCTTGTTCCAAAAATATTTTATCCATCCATTTTTGTTTTGTTCATTTTGGAATCAAAAAACTTACATAGTTTTTTGATTTTTTTAATTCTACTTCAATATTTTTGTTTTTTACTTCAAAAAAATCTGTTCAATCACAAATAATTTTTATATCTGATAATCTTCAAATATTTTTTATTTTCAATACTTTTTTATCATTTATAATCACAGATTTAAAACATCTTGGAAGCCAAGGAGCTTTTGGAGTTAGAACAAAGCTTTCTAAAGAATGTGGAATAATTGGTCAATTAAGGGAAAAATTATATCATGTGCTCCCAAAAGGAGTACAATACAAAAATCAATCTCATTTCAAATTTGTTTTATACACTTCATCAATTTCTAAATCTAGATCTATTATTTTTCCAGTATCAGCTCTGAAATCAACTTCATTAAAAGCAACTGTTTTAAAAGTCTCGTTTTCAAATTTTACTTTACATTTTATCAGTGGATAAATAATTTCTTCAAAAAGTTTGCTTTCTTCCACTTCTTCTCTTTTATTAAGCAAAAATCACTTATTTCAAAAATTTATTCAAAGAAAATGTTTTTTCTGCTTATAATTTTCTTTAATTGCTTTGAGCATAGTTCAATCTCAACCCAAAACAAAAATTACTCAGTCAGAATAATTTTGTTCTACTTTTTTTATAAAATTTTCAAATTTTTCAGAATTTAAATAATTTTCTATTTCTTCAGAGTTATTATATTTGCTTTTGTCATAGAAAATAATAGATTTATTTTGTGTGATTGTTTCCATATTTTTATTCTTTAGGATTTATATAAATTATTAAAATCTTACTTATTTTACAAAAAAAATATTTTTTTTAAAATTTAATTATAAAAAACTTGTCAAATAAAAATAGAAATGTCGTAAGAAAAATAAAAATGTAAGAAAAATAAAAATCTTTTGCTTTTAAAAACGGATTTAATATAATTTATTTTTAATTTTTTAAATAATTTTAATGAAAAAGTATATAATTTTTGATTTAGATTGAACATTAATTAGCTCTATTTGAAATATTCAAGAAAAGATTTTAAAAAAATCTAAAGAATTTTTTCCTAATTTTTCAGAGGATGAAATAAAATATTTTCTTTTTAAAACAAATTGAGCAAGTATGAGAAAATATGTTGAAAATTTTTTTGAAAATAAAAATTCTCCAGAAATAGAAAAAATAGAAAAAGAATTACATTTACTTACAAATAAAGAGAGAGAAAAAATAAATTTTGAAGAATGAGTTGTTGATATGGTAAAAAGATTAAGTAAAGATTTTACACTTTTTCTTTCTACTTGAGCAAAAGAAGAATTTGCAATTGAAGCTTTAGAAAAATGATGATTAACAGAATATTTTAAAGCTATAAGATGAAGTGATTTTTCAAGCAAAGAAGAACATGTTTTGGAATTCAGTATATTAACAGAAGACTTGAATTTTTTTAAAAAATGTTTTTCTGTTTGAGACTGATTTGTTGAAGAAGAAGCAGCAAAAAAATATTCTATAGACTTTATAAAAATTTGAGAAAATTGAAAAAGTGAGTTTGAAGTAGGGCATATTTTGGAAGTTGAAAAAGTTGTAAAGCAAATAAAAAAGTAAAGCTCTATGGAGCTTTACTTTTTTATTTATGAATAAAAATTTCTTTTATTTTATGTACTACATGAATGAAATTATCCTCTTCTATAATAGGTTTTCTACTATAATCATCAAAATTATTAGCTCAACATTCAGTAAAAACTTTTCTATTACAGTTAGCACAAATTTTGGAATCTAGAAACTTTTCATATATTGTAGAAATAGCTATTTTTTTAGTTTCAAAAAAGTGATCTTTTCAAAGTTCATCAACCAATCAATACTGCTTAATTTTATTAAATACTTCTGATTTCAATTCCACAAAGTAAATTCATCATCAAGAAGATTTTAACATATGATTTTGTTCTTCTAACATTTCTACTCAAGTCATATCAATAAAATTGATACTAGAACCTAAAATCAAAATATGTTTAATTCAACTATTATATATAGAACTTATTTTTTCTGAGATATAATTTACTGAACCAAAATAAATTGACATATCTATCCTTAAAATTTCAAGTTGAGGACAGTGAAGTAAATCTTGTTTATCTCATTCTATTCTACAAGATCCAACTAAAACTCTTTTTCATTTTTCTTTATTGTAATTACTCAAAAGAGTAACTATTTTAGGATTAGAAGTTTTATTTAGAAAAATAATTAAAGATAACAATATTCATAAATAAATAGCAAATTCTAATTCTAAGAATAATGTTGAAAAAAAAGTAACTAATAAGATAGATGTTTCTGTGATACTAAGTTTAAAAATTTTTTTTATTTGAGAAAAATTTATCAAATTATATCATACCAATAATATTACTCAAGCCATTACTGGAATTGGAAGAAATTTAGTAATTGGTGCAATTAAAAGCACAATTAATCCTAAAAATATTGCTGCAAAAATAGCTGAAAGAGGAGTTTTTGCTCAAGAAGCATAATTTACTCCAGATCTCGTGAAAGATCAACTTCAAGCATAACTAGAGAAAAAACTTCAAATCACATTAGAAAGTCATTGTCCTATAAATTCTTGATTAGAATTTATTTTTTGGTGACTTTTAGTTGAAATAGATCTACTTATAGAAACTGCTTCTATGAGTCAAAGAATTGCTATAGCAAAAGCACTAGGAGCTAAATTTTTAATCAGTGATAAATCAGGAGCAGAAAGAGAAGGTAGACTTGCTGGAATTTCAGGAACAAATTTTACAAAATCTGTTTTCAAATCAAATCATTTTTGCATAAAATAAGTTAGAATAGATCAAGAAACTAGAGCTACTAATAAGTTTGGAATTTTTGGAAAAAACTTTTTAGATAAAATTGCAATTATTAATGTAAATATTCAAATAGCTAAAGCATAAATATTTATTTCTCAAATTTTATGAAAAATTTCTTTCCAAATTTCATAAAATTCACTTGATTCAATTTTTAATCACAATAAACTTTTCATCTGACTTGTTACTATAAGAATTGAAGCTCAAGCAGTAAAACCAATAACAACAGTATGAGAAACAAAATCTACAACTTTTCAAAGTTTAGCAAGTCAAAAAACAAGCTGATATATTCAAGCAAGAAAAGTTAATGTTAATGCAATACTTATAAATTCAGGACTTCAAGCAGTTGCAAATCAACTAACAGTTGAAAAAATTACTAACGAAATTGCTGTTGTTGGTCATGAAACTAAGTGCATTGAAGAACCAAAAAGAGCTGCAATTATTGGAGTTACCATTGCTGTATATAATCAATATTCTGGTGGTAATCAAGCAATTGTGGCAAAAGCAATTCATTGTGGTAAAACAATAATTGCTCCTGTAATTCAAGCAATTAAGTCAGCTAATAAAGTTTCTTTTGTAACGGTTTTCCCCCAACTCATAAACGGGAAACAACATCTTCAGAAGAATCCAATAAAAATATTTTTCATACCATAAAATTAATAAAAAATAAAACCATTAAGTTTTAATAAAAAAAAATAAAAAAATCAAAATATTTTTTATTTGACATCTATTATAAAATAGGTTGAGCAAAAATCTATATAATAAATCTTTCATTTTCAAAAATAATTTTTTTATCAACAATAATCTCTTTAACATCAGGAAAAATATCAATATGATATCTTTGAACAACTTTGTTATCTAATTTTTTTCTATAAATATTATGTTTTTTTCCAAGTGAAATATGAAAACCAGCTATTCTTTCAAAAGCATTTACATCACTAAGTTTTTTTTCTCTTGTTATTCAAGTATTTAAACCAAAACCAAGTTCGCGAATCATCACTTCATTATTTTCAGATTTTTTAATTTTTTCCAGTAAATCCAAA
>JBBILU010000057.1:0-5667 GCA_037444775.1 Candidatus Altimarinota bacterium | reverse complement strand
GAGCAAAAGAATTTTCTTATGAAGAATTTGAGAAAAAAATGAGAAAAATAGTTTTGGGGTAAAAAAAGTAAAAAGCTAATTATTAAAAATTAGCTTTTGTATTATATGTAAAGTATAAGTTTTGCAAATATTTTTTTTATAATCCAAGTTTTTTAACCAATTCAGCAAAAACATCTTCAACCGATTGGTCAGCATTAACTTCAATCAAATTTCACTGTTTTCTATATTCTTCAACCAAAGGTAAAGCTTTTTCTATATACAAATTGATTCTATGTAATATTGCTTCTTCTTGATCATCAGCTCTTTTTATTAATTCATCTCAAGTTTTTGGATCAAAAATAGTTCCAGCTGAAAAAGTTTCTCCAGTTTTAGGATTATACATTCTTCATAATAATCTAGCTTTTGCCTTTTCTTCAGATAAACTAAACAAAACTACTTTATAATCTTTTAATATTTTGTCTGCTGTTTCTTTATTTCAAACATTTCTAACAAAACCATCTAAAATTAAATGTTTTCATTCAGATTTATTATTTATAATATCTAACATTATATCTTCAATAATATCTGGAGAAACATGTTCTCATTTATTAATAATATTTTTTACAGTAATTCAAAGTTCTGTATTTTCTCTAGCAATATCTCTTAAAGCTCAACCAGATTCAAATAATTTAAAATCATACTTTTCTTCTAATAATCTAGCTTGTGTTCATTTTCAAGAACCTTGTATTCAAATAAAAACTAAATACATAAAATTATAATTAAAAAATAATATTCTGCATTATAAATAAAAAATAAATAAAACAAAATTTACTTATTAAAAAAAATAGTTATTATGCAATCAAGGTAACAGCAGGTATCTACTGTTTGCTTTTGCAAAGAGAGGAAAGTCTGGACACCATGAGAACAAACATAGAAGATAACGACTTCAGATTAAATATATAAATATTAAAATTTAATTATAGATAGTGCCACAGAAACAATACTAAGATTTTAATATCTGAAAGATGAAAAGTCATTAGGTGTGTAGATCCACCATATCCTCCAAAATAAAGGGTTGGGGTGAGTTGCTACTAATGAAACTTTATAGCAATATAAAGAATTTGGAAAACCTTATGTGGTGCAATGGGAATGGTATTTTTTAGAAATTATTGCTCTCTACTGTTTTTAAAAAATATACTCAGCTCGAGCTTGTTAGTGATTTCAAGCCTAGATAGATTGATACCGAAGTACATAATCCGGCTTATTACTGTTACCTTATAATTATGAAAAATAAATATACTCTCCTTATTTTATCTAAATATTCAAAAGAAAAATTTTTATTAGGAGAATTATGTGAAGTTAATAAAAAGAACTTCACAAAACTTATAACTTTAGAAAAAGTTGCAAAAGAAGATTTTAATATAAATGTAATATTTTCTTTAGAAAATAATACTAAAATAACTTCTGAATGAATTTTTATAGATAATAAAAAAGTAAAAGCAGATTTTTTATATTTTTCAGGAACTTGGATTAAAAAAAGTTTTATAAAAAATTTTGAAAAATTATGATGAATATCTGTCGTTTCAAGTAAGAACTTAAAATTTAAAAGTAAATGAGAACAATTTAAAAGAATTACAAAAAAATGAAAATGAGATTATTACCCAAAATCTTTACTTGTAAATAATATTTCAAGCAAAAAAATATTAAATAATTGAGAAATTAATTTACCTTTTATTATAAAAACTTTAACTTGATGAAATTGAACTTGAGTTGAACTTATACAAAACAAAGATGATTTAGATCTTTTTATTCAGAAAAAAAGTAAAATCATAAAAAGAGATAAATGACTTTTAATTCAAGAAAAATTAGATTGTAAACCTTGAGAAGATTACAGAATATATATAGTTTGAAATAAAGTTATAAAAATAATCAAAAGAACAAACGAAAATTCTTTCAAAGCAAATGCAGCTTTATGATGACAAAAAGAAGAAATTGATTTAGTTTTATGAAAAAAACTTTTCAAAAAAGCAATAAAAGCTAGTAAATTCGTTTTTAAAAATTTATTGTATTATTGACTTGATTTAATTATAAAAAAAAACTGAGAAGTTAAAATTATAGAAATTAATATTGTTTGAAATTTTTCAGATGCTCATAATGTAGCCAAAGCTTTGATAGAAGAATTTATAAAACATAAAACATAGGTGTACAATAATATTGAACATCTATGTTATCAAAAAGTTTTTAACAAAAAAACTTGACTTACATTTTATAAAAATTGTTAAAAACTTTTTATTCCTATTATTAACAAAGCAAAAAAGAAAGATGTTCACATTTTTTAAACACAAATTACAGTCAAGCACAAATATAACTTTGACTAATAAGTTTTTTTCACTAAATTACTAAATATAAATTTTTCGAGAAAAAATTATTTTTTAAATAAATTTAGTTATGGAAAATATTTACAAATTAAAAAATATTTTAGATAATATTACAAAAACAATCAAAAAACAAGATTTTCTTGTATATTTTAGAAAAATGTCTATTTTGAGCATTAATAATGGAACTTTGATTTTTTGAGTAGAATCAAGCTTTATGAAAAATAATTTGGAGGCAAAATTCCCAAAACAAATTTTAGCAGCAACTCAAAAAGAAATTAAAGAAGTAGAAAGGATAGAATTTGTTATAGATAAAAATATTGAAAACACAACAAATTCTTCTGTTATAGACTGTAAAAAATTTGCAAATGATTTAGATAAAACAGTAAAAGTAAAAGAAAATAGTGATGATAGCAAAAATAGTATGAATGAAAGATATTCTTTATCGAAATTCGTAGTTTGAGCTGATAATCAACTTGCTTTTTCTGCTTGTGAAGCTGTTTCTAGAAAACCTTGAAAATCATATAATCCATTATATATTTATTGAGATGTTTGACTTTGAAAAACTCACTTACTTCAAGCAACTTGAAACGAAATTTTAAAAAAGTTTAAATGAAAAAAAGTTGTATATACAACAGCAGATAAATTTATTACAGAATATGTTGCGGCAGTTAAAAAAAGAAGTGTAGAAAGACTTAGAGAAAAATATAAAGAAATTGATACTTTAATTATCGATGATGTTCAATTTTTATCTAACAAGGAACAAACTCAAAACGAATTGTATAATATTTTTAACTTGTTATATGAACAAAATAAACAAATAGTTATCAGCTGAGATAGGGCACCGAAAGAGTTAACAGAATTAGAACCTAGATTAAGAAGCAGGTTTGAATGGGGAATTACCGTTGATATTGGAAAACCAGATTTTGAAACAAGATTAGCTATTATTCAAGAAAAAGCTAGAGAAAAAGAATTTTTATTACCTCACGATGTTGCTGAATTTATTGCTACTAATGTAACTCAAAATATTCGTGAATTAGAATGAGTTCTAAATCAAATGATAGCAGAATATGAATTAACTTCTCAAACTCCTAGCCTAAATAGGATAGCGACAAAACTAAAACAATTAAGTTATACAACTGATTTGTTATGAGCTAATAAAAAAACAACTCAAGACAAACCTACAATTAAAAGTTACGAAGACATACTTGATGCTGTTTCTAGACATTTTTGAATTGAAAAAGAATGAATTATTTGAGCAAATAGAAAAAAAGAATTTATGATTCCAAGACAAGTTTCAATGTACTTATTGAAAACAAAAATGAATTACACTTATGAGAGAATAGGAAATATATTTGATTGAAGAAATCATGCAGCTGTTTTATATTCTTGTAATAAATTAGGCAAAATTCTCCAAAAAGATCAAAAGCTTTTGTATGAAGTAAATTCTATAAAAGAATGAATAGGTTTGTAAAGTAATTTTACTAAGATATGAAAATAACTGATATTAGAACAAATCTCAAGAAAGATGTAAATATAAAATCTTTTTACAGTGAACAAAATTTATGAACAGAAGAAGCTCTAAGAAATAAAAATTCTTTAGATCTTTTTTTGTGAACAAGATGAAAAATAATAACTATCATACGAAATAAAAAAATAAAACTGAAAAACATTAAAAAGTTACAGATAGAAAGTTTATCACAAAACAAAAAAAAGAAATTAAAAGATATAAATTTAGATCCAAATAAAAAAAATATAGAAAAAAAGAAACAAGTTCTTCATAAAAGAAAATTAAATACAAAAAACAAAGTATTTAAAACAAATAATGTAAAAAGTAAATCTATAATTGAAATATATAGACGTTCAAAATACAAAGTTTTTATAAATTTTGCAATAATATGTGTTATATTTTTATTATGATATTTAAATAAAATAGCAATTGAAAATTTAACGAATTCTTGATTTAATAAAATAATTTCTTTAAAAGAAAATTTTTCATCTGGTGAAAAAAATAAAGAAATTATAACCAGTGCTAGATTTGACTTTGTTCTAGCAAATATTTTATTAACTCCTTTTAAGATTATCCCTATTCAAGAAGTAGAAAATGCCTCAAACTTGATATATTCTTGAAGGGAAGCAACGAAATTATTAACAGAATTAAATAATTTATTATTTGAAACAAAAAACTTAATAAAGAAAAAGGGAATTGATAATATTATGTTTTCTCAATTATTAGAAAACCAAAAACAAAGATTTTTACTTATAGAAAATTCTATAAACAAAATATATGAAAATATAAGCAAACTCAATTTCTCAGATAAAATTTTAACAAAAAAAGCTGAGAATTTGAAAACTAAACTATTAGAATACAAAAATTTTGTACATAATTTTAACTCAAATTTTGAAACAATATTAGATATATTATGACACTCAAGAAGAAAAAATTATTTAGTAGTTTTTCAAAATAATGATGAAATAAGACCTCTTTGAGGTTTTATGTGAAGTATGTGAATTATGGATATTTTTAGATGACAAGTAAAAAACTTTGATAAAAACGATGTATATTTTTATGAATGGAAATTAAAAACTGAATCTTACGAAAAAGAACTAGCTCCTGAATGATTAAATAAATTAACAACTTATTTATGACTTAGAGATTCAAATTATTTTATAAAAGTTTCTGACAGCTCAGATAAAATAAAATTTTTTCTAGAAAAAGCTTGATATAATATAGATTGAATAATCTATTTAAATCTCAATTCTATTTCCAAATTAATAGAAATAAATTGATCTTTTTATTCAAAAACACTTAGTAATAATGTTACAAAAGACAATTTTTCAGAATTGATGAGTATATTAGTAGAGTGAAAAGTTTCAAAAAAAGGTACAATGTGAACACCAAAACAAGTTCTTTTTGATTTTTCAGAAGAATTAAAAAGCAAATTAATATGAAAAACAGAAAATTATTTCAAATATTTAAATTTAGTGATAGAGGAAGTTAAAAATAAAGAATTAATTTTTTATAATTTCAATAGAAAAGAAAGGGAATTGCTAAATAATTTATGACTTAATTGAGATTTCATAAAACCTGACACAATTGATTTCAATTATCCAGTTTTTACATCAATTTCTTGAAACAAATCAAATAGATATCTAAAAACAAGTTATGAAAAAACTGTTTTACAAAATAAAGATTGTAGTATAGATACTTCTTTGAAAGTAGTTTTACAAAATAATTTCACAGAGATTTTAGAAAAAAGAATTTCTGATTTGATGAATTTCTATAAAGTCCAAAACTCTCAAAAATCAATGT
>JBBILU010000056.1:0-5674 GCA_037444775.1 Candidatus Altimarinota bacterium | reverse complement strand
TGTATCCCAAGCAAAAACAGATGAACAAATTAATGAGTTGAAAAAATCCCAAGCAAAAACAGATGAACAAATTAATGAGTTGAAAAAATCCCAAGCAAAAACAGATGAACAAATTAATGAGTTGAAAAAATCCCAAGCAGAAACAGATGAACAAATAAAAGAATTATGAAGAAAAATAGATAAACTTTGAAGACTTTTTTGAGATTTTTGAAATACAAGATGAGAAGAAGTTGAGGAATTTTTTTATAGATATTTTGAGAAAAACAAAGAATTACAATGAATTAAATTTGATGATGTGGATAGACATGTTATTACATCAGAATGACAAGAACACGATATTGTTATGATAAATGGTAAATCATCAGCTTTGATTTCGGTTAAACATAAAGCAAATATAAAAGATATAGATAGTTTACTAGAAAAAGAAATGACAAGAATGAAATATTATTTGAATAAATGGTGATCTCATCATAGATTGTATTGATGAATTGCTTCATATATTATGTGAAAAGATGTTGCAGAATATGCTAAAAGTAAATGATTATTTGTAATAACTAGATCTTGAGATAATACCATATTTCTCAATGGTACAAATTTTGTTGCTAAAACTTTTTAGTTTTTGTGGAAGATATAATAAAAAAATTTTAGAAAAACTTTTAAGAAAAGGTTTTAAATATGATGATATAAAAAATTTATGATAAAAACTTATAAAGAAGCTTTAGAGCAAATCTTTACTTTGGAGAAAGTAAAAGATTATTCACTTGAAAAAATAAAATTAGCTTGTAAAATGCTTTGAAATCCACAAAATTCTTGCAAAATAATCCATATTACCTGAACGAATTGAAAATGATCCGTTTGTAATATGGTTTTTTCTGTTTTAAAAAATGCTTGAAAAAAAGTTTGAGTTTTCACAAGTCCACATTTACTTGATATTAGAGAAAGATTCAAAACCGAGAAATGACTAATTAGTGAAGAAAACTTTATAAAATTTCTTAATAAAATTTTAGCTTTGCCAATTGAATTAACTTATTTTGAAAAGTGTACTTTAATAGCTTTTTTATATTTTGAACAAGAGAATTGTGAATTTGCAATTATTGAAGTTTGAATTTGATGACTTCTTGATTCTACAAATATTGTAAAGCCAATAATTACTGCAATTACATCAATTTCTTTTGATCATAAAAATCTTTTATGAGATACACTAGAGGAAATTTCAACTCAAAAGGCTGGAATTATAAAATCTTGAGCTCCCATAGTTTATAATCACGAAAATGAAATTATAGAAAAAACTGCAAAAGAGAAAAAGTCTCAGATAATTTTCACAAACAAAAAAGTAAAAACAAATTTGATTTGAGATTTTCAAGAAAAAAATGCTTGAATTGCTTTTGAAATTTGTAAATTTGTTTTGAGTCAAAATCCTCTTGCCTTTGGGATCCCCCTTATTAAGGAAAATAAATATGAAAGTAGAGATGTTTGGCAAAAACATCTTGAATTTCAAATTTTTTCTTGACTTCAAAAAGTTGAACATTTTGGAAGATTGCAATATTTAGAAAAAAATTTACTTATAGACTGAGCTCATAATGAAGCTGGAATTTTAGAATTAAAAAAATATTTGACTTCGGTTTCTGATAATTTTGAAAAAATAAACCTTTGTTTTGCTTTGAAAAAAGGGAAAAATATAGAATTAATTTTGAAAGAATTTTGAGAAAAAAATAATTATTTTTTGGTAGATTTAGAGAATTCTATGCTTGAGAAAGTTGAAGTTTTGCAAAATCAATTTTCGGGTAAAAATTTAGAAGTTTGAGTTTTGAAAATTGAGGAAATAAAAACCAAAGCCAAAAAAAACTCCAAACAGCTTTTTGTAGCTTTTTGAAGTCTTTATATGATTGGAGGATTTTATTAATCATCTTCCTCCTCAAGCATTTTATCTACTAATTTTTTATAAATTAAATTTACTTTTCTAACAAAAAAATATTATGAAAAGAATACTTTTAATAATACTAACTTTTTTGCAGATTTTTGCTTTTGCAAATGCAGATTCAGCTAATTTAACTTTGAATTCTGAAAAAGCTGATATTAATGAAAATATTGAATTACAGTTATCTTTGGAATCGGAAAATTCTGAAAATTTTAGTATAGAAAAAATAAACTGAATAGAAAATTTTGATATAATTTGACAATCTCAAAGCACTTCTTTGAGCTCAATTGTCATAAATTGAAAATCTCAAACAAAAGTAAGTTTATCTAAAAAGTTTACTTTGAAAGCAAAAAAAACTTGAACTTTTGAAATTGGGCCAGTTATAATTTCTAACTGAACAAAAGAAATCAAAACAAATTCTGTGAAATTAGAAATTTCTTGAACAAAATTACAAATGTTAAATAATTCATCTAGTTTGCAAAATATTTCTCCGAAAAATACTCCAAAACAAATTAATTTGTGAAAACAAGAATCTAAAAAAGAAGATGAAATAGAACAAAAAGAAAGGAAAGAAAAAACAGCAAACGAAGATAATTTTGATGAAAAAGTAGATAAAAAAGTTTTTGTTGATTATTCCTTAATAATTTTTATATTTGTAATAATATTTTCTTGAATTGGAATATTTATTATTTTGAGAAATAATCATAATTCTATAAATACCAATTAACTTTTACTCACCATCTCCTCCAAAGGAGAGGGTAGGGTGAGGTCTTAATTTTTAACCAACAAAAAATATGCAAGAATTAGAACAAGAAGTAATTTGGGCTTCGGATAAGATAAAACTATTAACAAAAGAAATTCACAAAAAAATTATCGGTCAAGATAAATTAATAAGAAATCTTATAATTTGACTTTTGGCAAAATGACATATTTTGCTTGAATGAGTGCCTTGACTTGCCAAAACTCTCACAGTTGATACTTTGAGTAAAACCCTTGATTTAAATTTTTCTAGAGTTCAATTTACTCCAGACTTATTACCAAGTGATCTTGTTTGAACAGAAATTTTTAATAGCAAAACTTGAGAATTTTCAACAAAAAAATGACCAATTTTTGCTAATTTCGTTTTGGCTGATGAAATAAATAGAGCTCCAAGCAAAGTTCAATCGGCTTTACTTGAAGCAATGGCTGAAAAACAAATTACAATTTGAAAAGAAACTTTCAAACTTGATGAGCCATTTTTGGTTTTAGCAACACAAAATCCTATTGAACAATCTTGAGTTTATAAGCTTCCAGAAGCTCAACTTGATAGATTTTTGCTAAAAACAAATGTTTATTATCCAAGTCGTGAAGAAGAATTTGAAATGTATTCTAAACTTCATTTTATAGAAACTGAGAAAATAGAAAAAATTTTAAACAAAAAAGAAGTTTTAGAATTGCAAGATTTAGTAGAAAATATTTTTGTTAGTGAAAATATTTTGAAATATATTGTTTCTCTTGTTGATTCTACAAGAAATCCTCAAAATTATTGAATTCCAGAAATTGCTAAATATTTAAATTATGGAGTTTCTCCAAGAGCTTGAATTTCTCTTATTAAATCAGCAAAAGTTTTAGCTTTGATGAATGGAAGAACTTTTGTAATTCCAGAAGATATAAAAGAAATAGCTAATGAAGTTATTTCTCATAGAATGATTTTGAATTATGAGGCTATTGCAAATAATATTTCATCAAGTCAAATTGTAGAAAAAGTTTTAGAAAATGTGAAAGTAAGTTAAAAAAGTTTAGAATGTAAAAATTTGAATTATTAAAAGTTTATAGTATACTGTATAAAAACTATATTTTAACTAATTTTGTATGACGGACTTAATAAAAAGTTATAATAATACATTTTTTAATAATTTAAATATTTGATTTATAAGAAGAAAGTATTTAGATCAAATAGAGCAAAGTTTAAATATTTGAACTCTTGTTAAAGTAATAATTTGACAAAGAAGAGTTTGAAAATCATTTATCTTAAGACAATTAGTCTCTATTTTGTTTGAAAAATTTGAAGTGAAACAAGAAAATATTTTGTATTTGAATTTTGAAAGTGAAAAATTGAGTTTTATAAAAAATAAAAATATTTTGCAGGAAAGTATAGATTCTTATTTTGAAAATATTTCTTGAAGAAAATATATTTTTCTTGATGAAGTTCAAGAAATAGACTGATGGGAAAAGTTGGTAAATTCTTTGAGAGCTGATGAGTCTTGAATGTTTGAAATATTTATAAGTTGATCTAATTCCAAACTTTTATCTTGAGAATTAGCAACTTATTTGTCTTGAAGATATATAGAATTTGAAATTTTTTCTTTTGATTTTTCTGAATATTTAGCTTTTTTTAATAAAGAGATAAGCAAAAATAATTTTTTAGAATATGTAAATTTTTCATGACTTCCAGAATTATATATTTTACCAAACAAAGATTTGCAATATAGTTTTGTAAAGTCTTTATTTGATACTATTATTTTGAAAGATTTAGTAAAAAGATATGCAATTAAAGAAGTTGATTTACTTGAGAAAATATTTTTGTTTTTGGTGAATAATATTTGAAATTCTTTTTCTGTGAATAACTTGAGGAAAAAACTTTTACAAGAAGGGATAAAAATTTCTGCTTCAACTTTATGAAATTATACTAAATATTTTCAAGATATTTTTGTCTTCAAATGAGTTTCAAGATATGATTTACATTGAAAAAAGTTTTTAGAATGAGAAAAAAAGTATTATTTAAATGATTTATGATTTTTAAATTTTTTATTTTCTTCTTTTGAAAATTTTATTTCAAAAAAGCTAGAAAATTATGTATATAAATTTTTTGTAAGTAATTGATATTCTGTTTATATTGGGAAAATGTGAAATTTAGAAATTGATTTTATTGCAGAGAAAAATTGAAGAAAAATTTATATTCAAGTATGTTATCTTTTGGCAAGTGATGATGTTATAGAAAGGGAATATGCAGTTCTCAGAAAAATCAAAGATTCTTTTGAAAAATATATTATTTCTGTAGATGATTTTGAATTTCCAATTGATTCAATTGGGATTAAGCATTTGCAGATGTGGAGGATGAAAGAGGTTTTTGGGCAGTAAAAAAATAGCAAAATGCTATTTTAATTATCACTCTTCCAAGGTTTAGATTTATTATCTTTTTCTCTAGGTTCTCACTTCATTCTTTTTCTACTTTTTTCTGTATCACCCCATTTTCTTGGAGGCTTTCATCTATTGTTTTTACTTCAAGATTTTTTATCTAGCACATCTCCTCAATCACTTTCAGAATCATCACTGTCTAAATTATCTCAAGAATAAGATCACATTTCTTGTGTTACCATTTCTTTTGCTTTTTTGACTTCATCTGGTGTGGCAATAGCTGTTGTTCAATCGTTAAATTCCCATGTTCATGAGTCTCAATTTAGTGAAAAATCAGAGATTTTACCTTTTTTACTCTCATCAACTGATAGTAATGAGAGAGAATCTAATGCCTCAATTAACCAATAAAGTAAAGCTCATTTTATAACACAAACATTTAAACAAGCTAGTTTAACTAACTTTTTAGGAAATGTAAGAATTCATAAAACCTGTTTAATAGTTTCTTTAACTACATTTCGCATTTTAGTTTGTAAAATAATATTATCTATGGTTTTTGGATTTTCTAGAAAATTCTCTTGTAAAACCATATTTTCCAAAATTATTAAAATAAAATTTGACAAATTATTTTATGTCAAAATA
>JBBILU010000055.1:0-5699 GCA_037444775.1 Candidatus Altimarinota bacterium | reverse complement strand
ACCTTCAAGGCATTATAAAAAGTTATATTGAACTTCTGAAATTAATCCTATTAATGAATAAAATATTTTTACAAAAAATAGAAAATGTATATAAATGAAATTATTAGAGTTACCTATAAATGTAATTGGAAATGTAAATTTTGTAATGTTTTACAAACAAATAATTATTGAGAAAAAGATGTCAGTAATAAAGAAATCATTTATCAAATACTGCAACTTTTAAAGAAATATTCTTGAAAAGAAAGATCCAACTTAATACTTTCTTTTTCTTGATGAGAACCAACATTAAATAAAAATTTAGTACATTATATTGCATTAGCAAAATCGATTGGAATATGAAAAGTAGAAATTCAGACAAATTGAACTATTCTTTTTAAGAAAAAATCACTTATTTTGGATTATATACATGCTTGACTTGATGAAATATTTTTAGCTCAACACTCAAGCAATAAAAATATTAATACAGAATTATGAATATTATATACAATAGAAGATTTTGTTGAATGGATATCTTATATAAAAATAAATAATTTAGATAAAAAAATATGAATTTATCTTAATATTGTTATTACAAAAGTTAATTTACCATATATTTTAGAACATGTAATATTTCTCAAAAATAATTGATTTATGGACTTTATAAGAGAATATAATTTTTCTGTTTGATGAAAAAAGTCAAAAATGAAAAAAATATCTTTTTGATTTGTTCAAGCAAATTGATATGCTGTAAAAAATAAAGAATTAGTTTTATTACATTTTTCTTCATATCAAATTAATTTGATTAAAGATATAATTGCTTTTTGTGAAAAGAATAATTTTTTTCCAGATTTTCATTATACTTCACCACCACTTTGTATTTTAAATTACCCAGAATATAATTTAGAGTATCAAAATTTGAAAAAATTAAAGAATGATACTATGAATAATAAAGTTAATTTTTCTAGTTTAGACTCTTATAAAAAACTTTGGTGAGAAAAAAAGAAATTTGAAGAATGCCAAAAATGTAAATATAATGATTATTGTTTAGGTTTTTATAAAGAACAAATACTTTTTTCAAAAGAAGAAGTTATACAAAATATAATTCATACTTTTGTTATTTCTTAACATAATATTATGTTAAATTATAATAATGAATTGATTTTGTCTTTGAAATATATTCTGTAGATTTTTTTAAAATAAACATAAAATATTGAAGTAATGGTTGAATTGATATAATTTTTGTCCTTAAAAAAATATAGATAGTATGAATAATATTAAACACATAGAAATAAATATTTGAAAAGCTTGTAATAATAAATGCAGATTTTGTATGAGTGCTAGTGTTTGATTATATGAAAAAGAAATTACAAAAAAAGAATGAGTTAAACAAGAAATAGAAAAATATTCTGTACTTTGATACAATTCTATTTGATTTTTGTGATGAGATATTTCCATTCATCCACATATTTATGAGATTATTTGAGAAGCAAAAAATAACTGATTTAAACAAATAAATGTTATTACAAATGCTATGATATTTTCTCATTTTGGAAAAGCTGAGAAATTAGTTAAATCTTGAGTCACCAGAGTAAATATTTCTATTCATTCACATAATTCAGAAACAGAAGATTATATTACTCAAATTCCATGAGGTTTTGAAAGAAAATTACAAGCAATAGATAATTTTAATATTTTATATAAACATTGATTTTTACAATCTCCACTTTCAATAAATATTGTTTTAAATAAAATTAATAATCAAGATATTTTAAAAACATGTTTATTTTTTTATACAGTTAAAAAAATAAAAGACATAAGAATAAATTTTTTATGGAATAGATTTTTCTTTTCTGAAAAAGATAAACAAGACTTAGAGTTAAGTTATACAGATTTTTTGCCTCATTTAAAAAATTTAATTATTTTTTCTCTTAAATCAGATTTAAGAATTACTTTTGATTCAGTTCCAGCTTGTATTTTTTACAAATTGTGATTTAAAAATTCAGAATATATAGCAGAAAAGTTTATTTGAGAAGATAAGGATCATATAGAAGAAATTTCAAATATAAATCAAAATAGGTATTTTGACTGGAAAGATCAAAAAACAAATGAATTAAAGATAAAGTTTGATAATTGTAAGAATTGTTTATATTATAATGGATGTCAATGAATTTGGAAAGAATATGTAGATAGGTTTTGAAATAAAGAGTTTAATTCAATTATAAAATTATAAAAATATTTCAAATATAGTTACTACTTTTACTTATTTAGGATATTATATAAAAATGGTTTATACTATTCCAGATGGCTATATTGAAAATAAAAAAATTTAGTTAGTTTTTCAGAGATATACAAATATAATAATATCATCATAGAAAACATTCCTAATTATATTTATGAGGATAATTTAAAAAAAAGTGCTGAATCAAAAAGCACTATTATAAATAAAATGAGAGAAAACTAATTTTAAATATGATTTCTCTTGAGATAGATTATAAAAGATGTATTTTGATAAATGTAAAAGTTGTAAATTTCTAGAAAAGTGTGATTGAGTTTATATTCAATATATTGATATTTTTTGATTTGAAGAATTTTGTTAAAATTTAATTCTAGTAAAAAATGAAATGATGGATTTATACTTGAAAAAAATTTTCATAATAAAATAAAGTCAGAAAAGTGTGAAGAATGTCTTTTAAATAAATATTGCTTATGATTTTTGAAATGATATGTAAAATTATATTGATTTGAATGACAAAAACCTATTTTAAAATTGTAATTATTTTTATTTGTTATTTTTTTACTCAAGACTCTTCTGCTAAAAAAATTTATTAATTTTTTATCAGATTTTCATTTTTCTGGAACTGCTTTAATTCTTATTTTCAAAGTTCAATCATCCATAATATTAAAAAACTATTTTTTTTGCTGACTTTGGGGTAACTTTAATTTTGAAAATAAGCTATTTTTTCATATTTTTGCAAATAATCTTTTATATTCATAAAAAAGTTTGTTAAAATTAGGTTTTTATAATATAATGAAACAAATAAAATATTCAATAATAATAAAAATATGAAAATTGGTTTAGATTTAAGATTTTTAAAGGCACAAGATCCATATTCTACTTTTGTGGCAATTTTGGTGCAAAAATTAATAGAAACTGATAAAGAACATCTGTATACAGTTTATCTTAATTCACATACAAAAAGTCATTTTTGACATTCGGTAAATATAGAAAAAATAAATGAAAAACCTTGAAGTTTAAAAGAACAAATAACTTTTTTCCAAAAACTAAAAAAAGATGACAATTATGCAATGATTTTTTTCACACATAAAAAACCTCTTTTTTATAAATGAAATTTTGTTTTGTTTGTTCCAGAGTTAAAAGAGCTTCATTATCAAAGCAAAAGAAATTTTCTAGAAAAATTTATAGACGATATTTTTTTAGAAAAAGCTCTTGAAAAAGCTAGAAAAGTTATTTGTTTTGAACAACAAACAAAAATTGAATTAAATGAAAAATTAAATATTTCTGAAAATAAAGTAGAAATTTTGCATCCTTTTTTTACTTTAAAAAAGAAAAAATTAGAAGAATGACAAAATATAGTAGATGTGAAAATAAAAAATAATATAAAGTGAGAATTTTTTGTTTATTCTTGTTGAAACTGAAATAATAAAAATCTTGATAGAATTATTGATGTTTTTGCAAAATTAAAAAAACAAAAAGTTGAAATTAATCTAGTTGTTCTTGATCAAAACCTAACAGAAGATATAAATTATAGAAAAAAAGTTATTGAAGAATCTTTACAAGATAGAATAATTTTTATGTGAGATGTAAAAGAAATTGATAGAATTCATTTTTATGAGCAATCTATTTGAAGTTTGTGTCCAACTCTCTATGAATCTTTTCCTTTTTGTTTAACTGAAAGTGTTTCTCAAGAAGTTCCTATTTTAGCAAGTTCAATCAAACAAATTAAAGAAATAATGTGAAGTCATATTGATTATTTTTCTCCAGTTAGTTCAATTGATATGGTTGAAGCAATAAAAGAATTTATAAATTTCTGAAGAAAAAAAGTAGATTATACAGAATTACAAGAAAAATATTCTCCAGAAAATTCTACTACAGAGTTAATAAAAATTATTAAAAGCATATAAGTATGTCATTAAATCAAAGAAATATTGAAATATTAAAAATAATTGTTGATGAATATATAGAAACTTGAGAAGTTCTTTGAAGCAAATTACTTTTAAAAAGATATAATTTGTGAGTAAGTTCAGCAACAGTTAGAAATGATATGGCAAAATTGGAAAAATTAGAATTAATTTACCAGCCATATAATTCAGCTTGAAGACTCCCAACATCAAAAGGTTTGAGAGTTTTTGTTAATTATTTGATGGAAAAAACACCAGAATATTTTTTACAACAAAAAAATATAAATTGAGAAAAAAATAATTTCAGAGAATTATCTGATTATGTTCACAAAATATCTTTAGAATTAGCAAAAACTACAAATGAAATTGCTTTTTTTATAGTTCCAGAAAAACATATTATAGAATATTCTTGAATTTCTAAATTTTTGGAAAGAAATCATAAAAAAGTATGAGATGATATTTTAAAAATAGTTTCAATGTTTGAAGATAAATTCAATTTTATGAATTTTATTAAAGAATTTCCTTTAAATAATTGATTAAATATTTTTATTTGAGAAGAAAATATTTTGCCTTTTTTAAAAGACTATTCTATTATTTTGAAAAAAATTATTATCGACTCTGAAGTTTGATATATTTGAATTCTTTGAAGTTTGAAAATGAATTATAGTTTTAACACAAGTGCTGTTAGAGGAATTATTTAAAAATCTGTTTAGAGTTCTAAACATATTTTTCCTGACTTTAAGAGATTATACCAGTATTTTGAATGCTTATACTTTACTTTTGGAAAATAAATTTGATTTAGCTGTTAATTTTATTAAACTCATTTTTAGATAATTATTTAGAACAATTTTATGAGTTTTTAAGTCCAAGTTTTGAATCTAACAAAACTGGTCGGATTTGAAACGGGACGATAGAAGTATTCTTATCTTTTTTATTTATAGATAGGAATATTTTGATATTTAATTCTTTCGAATATGCAATACTACTCTGTGGGTTAAATGTAAAATTTTGATAGTTTTACTATCTCTTTTTATGTAGTTAAAGTAGATAGTTTAACAATAAAAAATACCTTACTTTTCAGTAAGGTATTTTTTATCTTTGTATTTTGACTTTTATTTCTAAATAATAAAAGTTCGATTCTGTTTTGCAATTATGGTGGAGCTAAGGGGATTCGAACCCCTGTCTTAGAAGGCTAAACTTATAATTTTACTATCATATTTTGTTTTGATAATTTTAAAAATAGAAAACAAACAAAAAATTCTTAAAATAAAATTTTATTAATATTTCTAATTTCAAGGAAAATCTCATAAAACTTGAAAAAAGAAAACTTTAATTTAATAATTCTATAAAACTTCTAAAGTTAAAATTTTTATAAAATTTGTAGCAGGCCAGTCGGCACTCATCCCTAAGGAGGCTACAAGCTAAAACTATTTATTAGTTCTAACTAGGCTACAGAAACTGTTGCGAAAGAAGGAGTTTTTACAACTTCTTTTAATCCTTTTGCAAAAGCAGTTAATCTGCTTGTAAAAGCAGTTAATCTGCTTGTAAAATTGTTTGCATTTATGCTTGTTTGTGTTGAT
>JBBILU010000054.1:0-5706 GCA_037444775.1 Candidatus Altimarinota bacterium | reverse complement strand
ATTTTTCTATATTAAGTCTTTCATGATCAAGTCTAAATAATTTTCAATCTTTTTTTAATAGATCCAAAACTTCGTCAACTATCTTTTCTGAAACATTTTCTCAATACAAACTTTTTCTTTTCATCTTTTTATTTCAAATAGCTCATTTTACAATTTCTGCTATTAATAATGAATTCACTGGTGGAGCCAAAACATTTGCTCCATCAATAATTGTTTCACTTCTATCACTTCAAAATCTAACTGTTACACAAGGTGTTCAAACAATATTTGCTTCTTCTTGCATACTTCAAGAATCTGTAACAACAGCTCAGGCAACAGAAATCATATCAATAACTTCAGCATGATGAGCTAAAGCTGGTCAATAAGCAAAATTTTCTTTATATTTTTCTTTTAAAGATTCCACATCCTCTCTAAGTCAATAATTATCAATTGCCGATTCAGAAGCATAAAGACCCAAAAAACAAACATTTACTCAATCTTCTATCAGTTTTTTTATTCAATAATAAATAGCTAAAAATCTTTCTTTAACTTCACAATTCTCTCTTCTATGAATTGTAATAAAAATAAAAGTTTTTCATTTCATATTCGGAAATTTTTCAAAAGCTCTAGAATGAGGAATCTTTTGCTTAGAAATTTTTATAGCATCAGCAACAGTATTTCAAACAACTTTTATATATTTTTTTTGAAATCATTCATCTATCAAAGTCTTTTTATTAAACTTAACTGGTGCAGCAAAAAATCCAGTTGATGGTTCTATTCATCTTGTATCAAATTGTTCTGGATATGGTTCTATACTACCAAGTTCATAAATTTCTTCATTTTGTAAATCTTTGTAATAATCATCAAAATCAAATTTTCATTCTTCAAATTTTTCAAACAATTTGTAAAAAAAATCTTTTTTAGGAGTATATGTTCTAATTCAAGCCTCAACATGAACAACAGCAAATTTATTCAAAAAAGCTGCTTTATCTGCCGTTGTAGCAGTTAAAGTATCTCAATGAACATATGGAATAGGATTTTTTTTATAATCATTTGAAAGCTCTACAAGAAATTCTCAAAGTCTTTCAACTATTAAACTAAATTTTTTATGAAGCATTCAATAAATATTCAAATTTATATCAACTTTCATTCAAAATTCTAGCAAAACTCACATACTAAGATTATAATCATAATGTTGTCCTGTATGAACTAAAACCACAAGTTCTCATCTTTTTTTTAATTCCAAATATAGAGGAGCTTGTTTTATAATATCTGGCTTTGTAGCTATCATTATAATATGAGCATATTTTTTAGGAGAAGCTTTTATATCTTCCCAAAAATTTTCACGAACAAATACTTCATTATCTCTTTCTTCTATTGTCATTTTTATTTATTAAATTTTAATTTTTTGCTATAAGTTTTCATACCGAAAATTTATGAATAAGTCAAGACAAAAAAGCATCATAAGGAATTCATTCTTGAATTGCCATAGTTTTTAATTTGTAAGTATCTGACTTTAGAATATCTATTTTTATAGGTTCTCTTTTTTCTATAGTATAATTAAATGATTCTTCTAAAACTTTTTTCCTATCATTAAAATTTTTAACTGGAATAAATTCTCATTTTTCAAATGATAATATTATATTTTTCTCTTCATTATCTATAAATATATCTGTCATAAAAAAATAGTTAAGTTTTAAATAAATTTGTCTTACGTTGATTTGGATACTTTTCTTTATTTGGATGTTCAAAATCTTCCAAAATTTCTGAAATTAAAACATCCTCAAAAGAAACTCATCTTTCTTGTTTTATTATTTCATTTTTCTCGTTACTCCAAAGAACTATTTTGCCCATTTATTAATATTTATAAATTATTCTTTCTCTAAGAATTTCTAATTCTTCCTCTTTAAATTCAGAAAAATTAGAATTCATAAAATCATAGTAAATTTTTATATTTTCTCAAGCTAAATCTATAGAATCAATATAATCTTTTCTATTTTTGAAATAAATAATATTAATATTATTTATTTCATTTAAAAAAAACATATTTTGCAAAAGTCTTGCAGTTCTTCAATTTCAATCTATAAAAGGATGAATTTTTACAAAATCCAGATGTAAATCATATCAATATTTTAAATTCTCTTGTAATTTTTCTAATGAATTATTTTTTTTTGTTGATAAAATTTCAAAATTATTTTTATACTTTTCAAAAAAGTTTGTCATTAAATCAGAAACTTTTTCCCATCTTGGTAAAATTGCTCTAGAAAAAGCTATTTTCACATTATGTCTTCTATAAATTCCTGCATTATCATCATTTATATTATTAAGTAAAAAAGAATGAATTTTCAAAATATTTTCTTCTGAAAATATCTCTAGCCAGTTTTTTTTAGAATTTTCTATTCAAGAAGTTAAATCCCAGACAAAATCAAAAGCTTTTTTATGATTTATAATTTCAAAATGTTCAATCAAAGAATGTTTTGGAATAGTTTCTCATTTCAAAACCAAAGCTGTTTCAGCTTCAGAAAGAGTTGTTCATTCTATAGCATTTGAGTTATAATTATATTTCACATCTAAAAAATCTTTGATAGATTTTTTTAATTCTTTATCAATAGGAAAAAAAGACTGGAACTCGATTATTTTTTCTAAAATATTTTGCATAACTTTTAGTTAAAGATTTTTTGCGAAGGCATTTTATTTTTTTAATAGAAAAAATCAATTTTTAATTTCAATATATAGAATATTTCAACATTTTTAAATATTCAGTATTGTCTATTTTTGTAGAAATATTTTGCCTATATTTACCCACACTAACAGAAGAGCTTATTTCTCAAATTGGTTTTGCAAAAAAATCTTCAGATTCAAGAGAAAAATCTGTTCCAAAATCTCCAGTGTTAAAAAGCATCAAATAAGCAGGACTATAATCTAATAAAAAATCTTTTATAGTTATTTCTATATAATTATTATCAGAATCTTTTCAAACTCATTTTGTAGAAGAGTCAAAAACTCCAGTTCAAGAAATTGAAGCTCAAGATCAAATCAAGTTCCAGTTCAAATCAGCATTTACTCAAGATAATTTAATATCATCAGTTTTTAAAATAGAACTTTCTTCAATATAAAAAAGAGGAATTATAGAAAAAGAACCTGTTTCTGTTTTAGCTGAATTCAAAGTTCCAGAATATGAAGCAGTTTTAACATCCATATTATAATTAATTGTTGGATCTTTTCATTTCTGAAATACAGAATCAAAAGTAAGAACCTTGGATCATGAATTACTAGAATCAATATCTTTATCAAATCAATATCATTTATCTTTTAATTTTGCTAAAGCAATTTCCATTGCTCATTCTGCTCAAGCATAAGCTCTTAAATAATCTTCATTTCATCTATTTTCTTGCATTTCTCTCAAAACTAAGTTAAAAACTGAAATAGAAAGTACAAGCAAAAAACCTATTGTCAAAATTACAATAATTATTGAATATGCTTTTTTATTTTTTTTCATATTTTAAATATTATAAAACTATAAAGATTGTGCTATTTCCTCTCATTGAGGATAGAGTAGGGTGAGCTCTTTTATTTAACTTGTAAATTTCTTTCACTAATAGTTGTTTGAAAATTCATAATATTATCTTTTAACAAAGACATTCTAACTCAATTTTTATTTGCTGGTCTAGCTCTGAAATTAATTGTTACTTTTTTTATTGGTCAGTTAGTTACAAAAAATTCTAAGTGAGTAAAAGAAATTGTAGAATTAGCTAAAGGTCAAAAATCTTTTTTGTAAATTGTACAAGTATTCTTAGCTTCCATACAAAAAGAAATATCTTTTCTATCTCAAGAATTATCATAAAAATCAGATAAATAATAACGAAAAGATGAGCTTCAAATTCAAGTTTCTAAAGCACTTCAAGTTCAATTTACAACTGAATAATCAGTCATATTTTGAGAAACACCTGAAATTCCATTTTTTCTGATGTCCTCAGCTATAGTTTCCACAACATTTTTTATATTTTCTTGAACATTTCTATTTAAATCACTTCTCATAGAAACCTCCGAAGCTAATGTAAAAATTGTCATTATAGAAATCATAATAATTCAAAGAATCATTATCGAGACGATAATTTCAATTAATGTAAAAGCTTTTTTTGTTTTTTTCATAATAAAATTTTTTAGTTAAAATATTTTCCAATCAGTCAAAACTGTATCAATATCTGTGTTGTGATATCATTTATTATACCAAATAACTCTTGACCTAATTTTAAATGAATTTTTAACAACATTTCAATCTCAATCTTTTAGTTCTTCAAATCTTAAATATTTATAAAATCAAGTTTTTGTAGCTCAAGATATAGGATTTCAAGAAGAATCTTCACAATAAATATAATGATTTAAAGAATCCAAACAAACTTCATATTTTTCCATTTTTGATCACAACTCAGAAATTCATTCTCAAAAATCATCAATTTTATTTATCTCAACTTTATTAGAAGTTGGAGAAAAATTATTTGAAATTCTATAATAACTTCAAGAATTAAAAATATTTTCTGATTTCGTATAATCTATATCTGGATTAAAACTTTGATTTGTTGGTAAATCTGGATTTAATAAATCCCATTTTTGAAATTTAGCATAATTTGTATCACGAATATTTCTAACCAATTCTATTTGTTCACGAGCAAGATTTGATGCAATAATATAGTTTTTATTATAAATATTCATATTTATAGTTGAAGTAATTAGCACATAAACTGATGCTATTCACATAGTAAAAAGTAGCATTCAGACCATAATTTCTATTATAGAAAATCATTTTTTATTTTTTATCATAATGTGAGATTATTAATATCAAAAACTTTTGTAAATTTAATTTTTTTATATTGTAGTTATTTTTTAAATAATTGCAAAAATATAAGATATTAAATCTTATTCCAGCTGAAATTGTAAAACTTCATTATCAAGAACATAAAAAATTTTTTCGGAAAACATCAGATAAGTTTTGTGGAATAATTTCTAAACTTCTCTTAAAAAGTTCTTAAGTGAAACTCATATAATAAAATGTGAGAAAATAAACTTACGGATGCAGAAAAGACAAAGTTAGAAACTATGACAGATGCAGAAAAAAAGCTTTCTTTGAAACAAAAGTGACAGCAGAAAAAGCTGATAGAGATGCAAAAGAAACAGTAATTGATAAACTTATAAATTGACAAAGTTTAACTGATTCTGAAAAAACTACTCTTGAAAAAATTAAAACAGAAAGAGCTAAAAGAAAAGCTGAAATGACTAAAATAAAAACTATTTTAGAAAAGAAAAAAGCTTGAACAGCTTTAACTGCTGATGACATTATATTTTGCTTACTAAAAAAGATTTACTTTCAAATGAAAGTAAATCTTTTCTATATATCTTTATGATGATTCACAAACCTCACCTCCTTAAAACAAGGTTTCATATATCCTCTGAAGTATTTATTATTTTCAAAAATATCATCATCAAATTTATTCTTTTTATAATCTTCAAGGTATTTTGAAAATCCCCAAATTCCCCCAGAATCTTCCATCAAATAATGTCCTTGAGATTCTAATAAACTTGGAACTTCTTTTTTTCAATCATCTCATTCTATTCACTGACAAATAATAGTAAAATGCCAATTATCTCAATAATCATAACAATAATTGCCTCAAATAAAGATATTTTTCAAAATCTTGGAATTGTTCAATGTAAGTATTCATAAAAATA
>JBBILU010000053.1:0-5832 GCA_037444775.1 Candidatus Altimarinota bacterium | reverse complement strand
AAAATTATTATTAGATATTTCAGACTCTCAAAGTCTTCAATCTATCATAAAAATTCACTGTGATTTGGATCATAAGTATAAATGATTTCAAAAAATCTTTACCCCAGATCATTCTGCTCATTTAAACTGTGATCTTCATTTTCCTGTTGGATCAATTGGAACTCATTGAATAGCATCTCTATGAGCTATAACTTCTCAATTTACTATTTTATCCTCCATTTTTATAGTATTTCATTCTATAACTCCTCAATATGGAGGAAAAGTATTAAAAAATATTGCATCTTCATCAGGTTTTAAGTTATTATTTCTAATTATAAAATTCTCAGCATAGATTGAAACTATTCACCTTTTTGTTCAATCAAAAGTATTTCATTCCAAGGTAATATTTTTTCATCACTCTATTTTTCAGGTTTTTACATCAATAGTTCATCATATTCTTATTCAAGTTTGTCACTTTTCCATTCAACCTAACTTGGAAAACTTGCATCATCTTATTACTACTCAGTTTCAAGTTATATTCAAAATTGGAGTATCAGACAAATACTCCTCAATAGAATAAGGCTTATATGTTTGTATTAATTCTGGTGCCTTTCATAATTCTTTTGCCTTTTGTTTCCTTTCTTCATTCCGAATTTCTATTTGAGGATTTCTTTCTTTTATCAAATTATTTCTATCTGAAATTTGTTTATTATAATTTGCCAGTCTTTCAGGATTTGAATTTATGTAATCCCTAATTTCATCAACTGTTGATCACACAAAATTTACACTAGCTCAACTAAGTGGTTCTATAGTAATATTATTTCACTTTATAGTTTGAAATCACTTATAATCTCAACCTTCTAGCTTTACATTGATTCAATCAGGTAATAATTCTAAAATTGATGGTTTATCTTTTGAAAGTTCTCATTTTGAAAATCATAGTACTTTTGTATCTATATTGGTTTTATACATAAAAGATTCTTTATCAAAAACTATTTGTTTTACTCAAAAAATTCTTTTATATTCATCATACAAACTTTTTTCTTCTTCTTTTCACTTTCAAGATAAATTTACTTTTTGCTTATCCCAAGCATTTCATTTATATAATAATGCTAAAAGAATAGTAGCATTATCTCAAGAAATAAGCTCTTTTGCATTTGTAACTGGAGATATTCACTTTAAGATATCTACTCTTTTTCATATTTCTGTAATATTAGTTATTCCATTTTCCCCAATAGCACCAATTTCCTTTTTCAGGCTCATATCTGGTTCTTTCTCTGCCCCCATAATTACCTAATTAAAAATTAAATTATTTTTTATTTTCATAAATCTAACATATTTTTTAATAAAAAAAAATATAAGCTCATTTTTTGCTTATATTTTTACTTGACAAAAGATAAAAAGTATTTCTAATATTTATTTAAGAAAACTTTCTCTATTTCAAACTTAAAATCATCTTCTTCACTTCAAAGAAGTTCTCAAGATTTCATTTTGGAATCAAGAGAAACTAAGTTTATATAAAGTTTTTCAAGATTTTCAAACGAAATATTATAATTTTTTGTTACCAAAAATCATCTATTTCCCAAATTAAGAATTTCTTTTATTTTGTTATTATCAAGCTTAAAACTCTTTAATTTTCAAATATAAACTTGTGTTCTCAAATTAGAAAGCAAATTATTATAAAAAGCATAAATATTTGTATCATTCAAAATATTTTCCATTTTTCTTATTGCTCACAAAATATTTTCTGACAAAATATCATCAATAAGCTGAAAAATAGATTCTTCAAGTTCTGGAGTAATAAACTGAACAATATCCTCTTTGTTTACAAAATCTTTTGTAATTAGTAATTTTTCTAATTCCCTACTTATTTTTTCTATATTTCATCATTTGAACTTAATAATTTCATCAATTGCTTTTTGGTCTATTTTTCCTGAAAAATTTTTGTCTATAATTCGATATAAATCATCATTTCAAGACAAATTAAAATCTTCAACTTTTGCTTTAGAAATAAGAGTTTTATAAAGTTTTCATCTTTTATCTGGATTTACCGAAGCAAAAGCCACAATATTATTGTCTGGAATTCTGTCTAAAATATTTTCAAAAAAAGTTTCCAAATTTTTTGCAACTTCATTTTTTTCACTATCAAAAGGAACTCATTCTATAATTATAAGTTTTTTTTCATCTAAAAAGCTCGTTGCTGTAAGATTCTCAGCTAAAAAATTTTTATCAAAAGATAAAACATCTTTTATGTGAATTAAATTAAAATCCCCATTTTTTTCAGTAAAAAGTTTTTTCCAGTTTTTTATTTTTTCTTTTATAAGAAAATCCGAATTTCAAGTAAAAAAGTATAGCATTTTTTATAGATTTTTTTATAGAATAATAAGTTCAAAAGTAATTATAAATTAAGATTATTCAAGAATTTAATTTATAATTAAATGAATAACTTTAAAACAAACTTTTACGACATTTCTATTTTTATTTAACAAACAAAACACTATTTCTTCAATAAATTAACAAATGCCTCACTTGGTAAACTAACTTTTCAAAATTGTTTCATTTTCTTTTTTCATTTTTTTTGCTTTTCTAAAAGCTTTCTCTTTCTAGTAATATCTCAACCATAAAGTTTTGCTGTTACATCTTTTCTAAGAGCTGATAAATCCTCACGGGCAACAACTTTTCAACCAACTGCTGCTTGAATTTTTATTGCAAATAATGCTCTTGGAACCACTTCTTTTAATTTTGCACAAATTTTTCATCACATATAATGAGCTTGGTCTCTGTGACAAATAAAAGCTAGAGCATCAACTTTTTCATCTGCAATTATAATTTCAAGTTTCACCATATCATCTTCTTTGAATTTAATAAATTCATAATTAAGTGAAGCATATCAAGAACTAAGAGATTTTATTTCATCATAAAAATCTCAAATTAACTCATTCATTGGAAGCTCATAAGTAAGCATAACTCTATCTCTATCAATAAACTGCTGATTCAAAAAAACTCATCTTCTTTCTTGAGCAAGTTGCATAAGTGCTCAAATATATGTATTTGGTGTAATTATTTCAACTTTCGCAATAGGTTCTTCAATAGAAATATATTTTTCTCTAGCTGGTAAATCTTCTGGATTTGAAATATAAACATAAGTGAAAACCTCACCCCCTAGCCCCCTCTCCTTTGAAGTAGAGGGGGAATTTTTTGAGCTATTCCTCTCCTCTAAAGGAGAGGTTAGGTGAGAGCTTAGTTCAGGAGCAAATCTGGAATATTCACTGGTTTTATCTCAAAATAATTTCATTTTGTAAGTAACTTGAGGAGAAGTCATAATTACATCCATATTGAATTCTCTGAAAAGTCTTTCTTTAACAATATCAAGATGCAAAAGTCCCAAAAATCAACATCTGTAACCAGAACCTAAAGCTGGAGAAACATTTGGTTCAATTGTCAAAGAAGAATCATTCAAAATTAATTTTTCTATAGAATCTTTTAATTGAGGATATTCATCACTTGCCATTGGAAAAATTCAAGCAAATATAAATGGTTTTGCAAGTCAAAATCATTCAATAGCTTTTGCATTTTCTGCTTTTTCTTTAGGTCATTCTACATTTGCTGGTTTCCATAAAGTATCTCAAACTTTTGCATCTCTAATAGTTTTTAAACCTGTTACAACATATCAAATTGAACCATTTTCTATTTTGGAAGAGCTTGTATATTTTGGAGAAAAATATCATACATCAAGAGCTTCAATTTTTTTCTGAGTATTCAAAAAATACAAAGTATCTCATTTTTTAATTTCTCCCTGAAAAACTTTTACATAACTCACAACTCATCTATAACTATCATATTGAGAATCAAAAACTAGAGCTTTAAGTTCTTGATTGGAAATCCCCCTGTGACTATCGTCACTATCCCCTTTATTAAGGGGGGCAGGGGGGATTAGTTCTTGATTTTCATAAACCTTTGGTTCTCTAATTCTGTCTATAACTTCATCCAAAATAGTTTCAACATTTTCTCAAGTTTTAGCTGAAATAGGAATAATTTCAGATTCATCACATCAAAGCAAATTAACTATTTCTTCAGTAACTTTTGGAATGTCTGCTGCTGGTAAATCAATTTTATTAATAATAGGAATAATATCTAAATTATTATCTATTGCCATATAAACATTTGAAAGAGTTTGAGCTTCAATTCATTGAGTTGCATCAACAATTAATAAAGCTCATTCAACAGAAGCCAAACTTCTACTAACTTCATATTGAAAATCAACATGTCAAGGAGTGTCAATAATATTGAATTCATATCATTTCCGTTGCATTCTAACAGGCTGAAGTTTGATTGTAATTCATCTTTCTTGTTCAATATCCATTGTATCAAGCATTTGCCCGTGCTTCATATCTCTTTTATCTATCGTTCAAGTTATTTCAAGAAATCTATCTGCTAGAGTAGATTTTCCGTGATCAATATGTGCAATAATACAAAAATTTCTAATTTTTTTAATATTCATTTTTTTATAAATTACTTTTTAATACAAAAATCCCAAAATCCATAAAGGCAAAACATTTTTTTCTCATATTAGAATATCATCTTTTATGAGAAAAGAATTTTCTACTCACTTAATTTGTTTATAAGTTTTATTTTTTCCTCAAATTTCAAAAACATAGTCTTTTCATAAATAAGAAAAAATATAATCTCAAATCTCACTATAAAATATTTCTCATTCTTTAGATAATTCTGAAACAACAAAAGATTCTCTTAAAACTCAAATAGAAAAATTTACATCCTGAGAATCAAATAAAATTTGAGCTACATTTGATAATTCAAATAATGCTTTTTTTGATTTTCTCAAATTAGAGCTGATATTTCAATCTTTTCAAACTATATGCAAAACACCAATTTCTTGCAAAATTTCTATATAATATTTAATGGTATCTGGTGTTGTTAACAAACTTTTTGCAATACTTGTATAATTCAAAATTGAAGGTCAAGCATTTGCAATAAATTTCAGAATATGAAAAAAATAATAAATATTTTGAGAATTTAAACTATAATATTGGCTTATATCCTCATAAATTATTTTATTCAACACATTTTGTAATTTTTCTACAAAATATTTTTTTTGAGTGTTTTTTATAAATCCTAATTCTCAAAATTCTAAATATTCTTTGAAAAACTTCAAAATATTCTTTTCTTTTTCATAAATCTCTAAAGAAATTTTAGATGAATTTTCTAAAATTTCTGAAATATTATATTGAGAAATTTCAATATTATAAACAAATTTTAAAAATTCTCTGAAACTAAATTTATGTAAGTGAAATAAAAGTCATCTTCTTGATAAATCATAATTTCATTTTATCAAATCAATGCTTGAACTTCAAGAAAAATAAACCTTTATATCATCATAAAAATCATAAATAGTTTTTAAATCTTGCTCCCAATTTTTATATTTATGAATTTCATCAATAAAAAAATTTCTAAACCCAAAGTTATTATATCATTCTTCTACCAAATCAAAAATTTTTTTTCATTGAAAAAAGCTTGAATCGCAAGAAAAGTATAAAGAATTTTTTCTTGTTTTGGCTAATTGTAAAAGCAAAAAAGTTTTTCAAATTCATCTAAGCCCTGCTATTCAAACTATTTTTTCATCTACTTCATTTAGTTCTTTGTATAAATATCTAGTAAATTCCAAAGAAACCTCAGATATTTTTTTTTGCGAAAAAGTTATAAGTTTTTCCATTATTATAGAATGTATTAGATAATAATTGCTGTTATTATAGAATATATTCTATAATAAGCAAATTTTTATAACTAATTTGAAAGTTTTATAATCAAAAAAAACTTTTTTTCAGTAAAAATTAA
>JBBILU010000052.1:0-5962 GCA_037444775.1 Candidatus Altimarinota bacterium | reverse complement strand
AAGAATTATTTAAATTTTTTATTAGTTTAACTAAACAGTTTAATTTAGCTCATGTTATTTGTTTGACATCAGATTCTTATTATATAGAAGAATTATATAATCATGCAAAATTAAAAAATACTTCTAAATATTATTTAGTAGATCATTTAGAAAAAAAAGATGTTGTATGATGGTTAAAAAGTGAAGATTTTACAGATGAAATGATTGAATATTTTTGGGAAAATCTAGGTTGAAGTGTTTGGGAAATATGGCAATGTTTGCTTGATTACAAAAATACTTGAGATTATAAAGCTGGAGTTGAAAGTTTGATAGAAGATGAATATGCTAAAATATTTGATATTTTAAAAAGAAAAAAACTTTTTAATGAAACTGAGGATAAAGTTTTTATTGAAATTTCCAAAAAAATTGCAAAAGATTGAGAATATATTTTGAAATTAGACGATAATATAACAAGTGATATAATCAAGAAAACAGTTGATTTAGATATTTGGTTTTTTGATGCAAGAAAACAAAGACTTACAGCAAATTCTCAAACAGTTAGAAAAGCTTTTGAAAAGCTATAAAAAGAATTTTTAATAAAGTTCTTTTTTTTTTAAAATCAATTTTTTGCAATCTTCTAAAAAGTATGTTAAACTTTCTTTGAGATTTTTTTAAAATTAATTTTGCTTTATGAAAAAAATATTTTTTTCAATAATGCTTTGAATTCTTTTTTGAATAATATGAGCAAATGCAGGAGTAGTAGATATTCCAACTGTAACAGAAATACAAAATGTTTCTATGTCAACTCCGACTTGAACTTCATCTGATCTTGTTATTACTGCAACTAATCTAGGTTTCAGATTTTTTGAGATATTTAAATTAGTTATGTCGGGACTTTTGGTAATTTTTATTGTTTATACTTGATTTCAAATGATTATGTCAATGTGAAATCAAGATGATGATTTAGGTAAAGCAAAAAGACAAATTCGGTATTCTCTTATTGCAATGATTTTTATAAATATTCCTTGAGATTTGTATGAAGCTTTTAAAAAAGATTCAATAAATTGAAATATTGATGATAGAATAACTGCTTCGGATTTTACAAATACAAACTCTGATGCAAATATGTTTGTAAACTTTTTTGAATTTTGACACACTCTAAATGAACAAATAGTAGCATTTTTAAAAGTTTTTATCTTTGCTGTTGCAATATTTCAAATGATTATGGTTTGAATAAGTGTAATGACTTCAAGATGAAGAGAAGATAAAATTAAAGAAGCAAAAAATAAAGTTACATATTCTATTTTTGCATTAATTTTTGTTTGATTTCTTGAGGCTTGGAAACAATTAGCTTTTGATGGAAATATAAGTGATTGAGTAGATATTTTTAGCACATTAATAAATCTATTTTTATTTTTTGCTTGACCTGTTATTATATTTTTCTTAACTTTGGCTGCTTATTATTATATTACTTCTGGTTGAAATGAGGAAAAAGTCAAAAAAGCAAAAAGTATTATTGTCAATACTTTTATTGCCACAGGACTTCTTATGTTAATTTTTACATTTTTACTTGACTTGACTACCTTATAAATTTAGCTAATAATATTTATTTATGAAAAAAACTATATTAAAAATACTTTTTATTCTTGCTTTAATTTTTTCTTTTTCTAATTTAACATTTGCTGAAGAAGAAGTAAAAAATACTGTTATAACAACAGAAAAAGTTCCTTGAGCTAGTTGTGTTCCTGAAATGAGTTGAAATACAAGTTGAGTTTGACCACAACAACCGAAACCTACTGGAAAATATAAATGTACTGTTTGAAGAAATTTTTCTTCTGTTATGATGTTTTTTTGAGATTTTATCAAATATGCTACTTTTTTAGTTTGACTTGCTTGAGTTTTATTTATTGTAATAAATTGAGTTCTTTATTCTATGTGATGAGCTGATGATAGCTTGAAAACAGAAGCTAAAAAAAGGATTATAAAAACTATTATTTGACTTATTGTTTTGCTTCTTAGTTGAATTATTTTGAATTTGATTGCTCCGTGGGTTTATAAATAAAAGGTTTGTGATTTTCACAAACCTTTTATTTTAATATTCAAATTATAATTTCATTTTTCTTTATTTCTGGAGAAATTACTTCAAAATTCTTTTCTGTTATTTCAATATAATTTTCTGTCCATCATTTGAAAAAATCTCATTTAACTGTTTCAACTAAAACTTCAAAAGTTTTTCACTTCTCGGAATTAATAAAATTATTTCTCACTTCTTCTCATTTTTCAAGCAAAATTTTCATTCTTTCTTGTTTTATTTTTTCATCAATTTGATTATGAAATTTGGAAGCTGGAACTGTTTCTCACATTTGATGAGCCGAAAATGGGAAAGCATGAAGTTTTGTTATTAATCAACTTTCAAGCAAACTAAGAGTTTCTTTAAAATTTTTTTCTGTTTCTCAAGGAAATCAAACAATAATATCTGCTCAAATACTTACCTTGACTCAATCTTCTCTTTTTAGATTTATAGTTTTTTCAAGCAAATCTTTTATATATTTTCAATCATAATGTCTTTTCATAAGTTTCAATATTTCACTACTTCAAGATTGAACAGAATAATGAAAATGTGGATAAATTCTTTTATTTTTAAAAATTTCTAAACATTTCTCATCAACAAATTCTGGTCACATTGAACTAATTCTAATTCTTTTTATATTAGAATTTTTTAATAAATATTCTAATAATTCTGCAAATCTTGATTCTCAAAGTTGGTTTGTATTATCAAGTCACCAAGCTGATAAATTAACTCAAGTTAAAACAACTTCTTTTCATCACTCTTTTTCAAAATCAAGAATTTCTTTCAAAATATCTTCTTTTGATCTAGAAAAATGTCTTCATCTTTTTATAACTGTTAAACAAAAAGTACAAAAACTATCACAACCTCATTGAATTAAAACAAATTTTTTTGTATAAATTCATTTTAATTTTGTTATTTTTTCATCTATTTTTTCTTGAGTTTTTATTTTCTTTATATTTTCGTCTGTTTTATAGGTTTTTTCTAAAGAATTTCACTCTGGATCTTCTCATAAAATAACTATTCTTCAATTATATTTTTTTAATTCTGGATAAATTTCAAAAAAATCTCATTGAGCAACTCAAGATTTAAAGGCTCAACATCAACTTATAAAAACTTTTTTATCTTCTGTGAATTTTTCCCTTTTAAAAATATCTTTTACATATTTTAGCCATTTTCTTTTTGCTTTGTCTGTTACAACACAACTCGCAATAAAAATTCAATTCTCCTTTTTTAAAAAGTCAGAATTGATCCATTTATCTGTATAATATTTATTTACTTTACATCAAAAAATTTTGAATTCCATTTACTTGTTTTGTTATTTAAAATCATTCTCCTGTTTCTTCATCAGTTAAACTTTTAATAATTTCTTCTGTTTTATCTGTTGCGATTTCCTCAACTTTTTCTGGTGTTACGGAAGATGTATCATTAGAAGGTGTTTTATTTATTACTGGAGCTACTGTTCCAGCTTTTGTAGGTTTTTTATTTATTGTGAAAACATTTCTATACAAAACTTTTCAATCTTTTGAGTAATAAACAATATTGTAAACATTTACTCATTCTGATAAAGTTTTTTGAGCTGTAAAAGCATGGTATCTCCAAGATTTTCCAGTAAAAGAACTAAGCTGATATCAATTAACTGTAACTTTTGAAATATTTGGATTTTTTACTGTTCAATAAATTGTATTTTTATCAGAATATGAATCTCATTTATTATCAACTGTTGGAGAATATATTGAAAAATCTGCTGGATTAACAAGATAAGTTTCTTGAGAAAAGTTTGAATTAGATACTTCTGATGTTTCTGTATTATTTGTAGCTTGAGAAGCTCAATCTACAAAATAAAAAGTATAAAGATATTTTCACAAAGTGTTCCCCTTATCATCAAAAACTTTCACAATAACATTGTTTTCTTTTTTACTTGTATCAATATTTGCTATAGAAAAAGTTTTTGACATTATATCAAGTTTTGCACTAACTCCATTAAAAGTTATAGTTGCAACAGAATCATTTGAATAAGTTCAAAAAATATTTGTTTTTGCAGAAGTCACATAAGATTCATCACTTACATTTAATAAAGAAATCAAAGAATTTCATTTATTTATTAAAATTCAAGTAGAACTTTGTTCTAAAGAACCTGTAGAATTTAATTCTCAGCTTGAAGTTGATACTTTTGATAAATATAAATCTCCATTATTTTTTAGATACCAATCACTAATTTTGAAATAATCATCAAATAATTCTTTCATGATTCCTAAATCTAAATTTTTGTTCATAGCATCCTTACTAGATACAGAAATTTTTTGTCATTTTCACAAAACTCAGCTTTTTCAAGCTAAATTTGCAATTTCTGCAGTTCAATCAAGTAAATAAACCGTGCTTGAAACTTCATTTTGATTTAAACTAATAACTGAATTTTCTCAAACTTTTACTTTTATATATTTCATATTTATTTCAATTGGAGTAATTGATTTAACAAATAAATCTGAAGATGTTAATTCAAAATTACCATTTTGTAAATATTTCAATTCTCAAAGCTTTCATAAAGCTATATTTCCCTGACTAGGAACATCAAAAGAAACATCTCATTCTTTTACCAAAATTTGATTTCAAGGAAAAAACATACCTTGATCTTCTAGTTTAGTTTTTTTTCAAATACTATCTAAAGTATAAACTTCAGCATTTTCTCCAGAAATTGATAATTTAATTCAATTCTCTAAATTTACATTTTCCGAAGTTGAATCACCTCATCTGAAAAATAAAGCATAAACCATCAAAATTATAGCCAATCCTATAACAATCGGTAATAAATAGTCTTTTATTGACTTATTGCTATTTTGTACTCTTCTGTCTCTAACCATATTATAAATTAAAATTAATAATTAAAAAACGATGTAAATATAAACAAAAAAAAGAAAAATTCAAAAAAATTTATTTTTTTTAGATTTTTTATAAAAAATATTTTATAATAATATCATTTTTTACTTTATCATAAAAACTTTTTGAAGATAGAATTTGTTTTACTTGGGGAACTTTACACAATGATCAAAACTTTATTTTCACAAAGTCCGGTTAAATATAACAGGAATTTTCCTAGCCAAATAAGTAGCAATAATAAAAAAGCTTGAGCTTGCAACACTAGGAAGCATAATACCTATTTTTCTTCAGGAAATTTCTTAATATATCAAGACAACAAATAAGCTTTTATAATAAAATCTTTTTTGGTCTGCATTCATTGCATATTATCCCAAACAAAAGTTTGGTTTTTGTTTTTACTAAATTCTTTTTTCCAAAGAGAAAGAATGGTTTGGTTTTGCATATTATTTATATATTATAGAGTAGTTACGTATCAATAACAATAATACTTCATAAAACACTCAAAAATATCATTCATCTGAAACAATATTTCAGTAGTTTAAATAATTAAACTCAAAGTACCTTTTCTAAAGCACCTTTTCTAAAATACTTTTTCTAATAAACAAACTTTTCACAACAAAAAATACTATTGTATCTTTTTACTTTATAATATAGTTTTTATTATTAAGCAAATTATTTTTGTGTTTTGTTTTCATAAAACTTTTTATAAACTAAAACTCCAAAAGTTAACCAAATTCATCATAACAAAACTGGTCGGATTTGAAACGGGACGATAGAATAAAATGCAATTTTTTTGTATTTAAGAATTTTTTATGTTAAAATTAATTTAATTATTTAATAAAAAATTTTTATGACTGAAATAAAAACAACCCAATGAGTTTACAGAGAAAAACTTTTAAAAGTTTTATACTTTGAAAATTCTTTTCCTTGAAGTATTTTTACTTTTCTAGGATTTAGTTCATTAAATCCTAGTGATATTGTAGAAACATTAGAATATTGAAGACAAAAAACAAGTCAAGCTGTTTTTAAATAATAAAT
>JBBILU010000051.1:0-6751 GCA_037444775.1 Candidatus Altimarinota bacterium | reverse complement strand
CATTCAAACAAAGTCTTCTTTAACTATTTTCACTGGTCGGATTTGAAACGGGACGGTAGAGTTTTTTAAGAAAAATGTATTGACAATGAGAAAAAGTATGTTGTAATATATTTTTATAGGAAGAGAGATAGAGACAAAAAATCTGGCTCTTCCTTGGCACCAATTAACTATCAGCTTTCTTTTGTTTTCTTGAAAGAGTAAAATTTTTTCTTCAATAGAATCTTTTACAATCAACTTTTGCACAATTTTTTACAACCCAACATCAACTTTAACATCTAAATCTAACTTTTTAATATTTTTTAATTTTTCAAGTTCTGCAATTTTTTTAGCTAATTCATCAGTATAAGTTCTCAAAACATTTATTACATAAAGCTGAGAAAGAGTTTTTGTAGAATTTATACTAGTTTTTGTTCAAACTTTTTTTCAATTCTCCATAATATCTATCGTATTTTTTGAATAAATTGAATTTGAAGCTGAAGTTAATTTAGAATTAAGATTATTTAAAATATTTATTTTAGAAGAATTATCCAAAGTTTTGTATTTCAAAAGAATTTGATTCATAATATTTTTAGCTGTTTTTTCTAAAGATTTCACATCAATCCCTTTGGGAACAATAAAAACTCAATCTAAAATTTCTCTTCAAGGTCATGCAATATATTTTCCATTATAAATATAAGCAATTGAAGCTCAGGCATCAAGATTTATAGCATTATAACAACCGAAAGTTTTCAAAACTACAGCAAAATTATCAATATCAATATCATAAATATAACCAAAATAAATTTTACTAGAATCTTTATTTGAACAAATAAAATTTTTTGAAGCTTTTGACTTCATTTTATTATCAATTAATCAAAGTTCGTGATATTTTTCTGTTTGAGGTTCTCAATCTTTCAAAAGTAAAGGATGATTTGCAAAACCTTCATAAATTTCTCACTCTTTATTTTCATTTATTTTTCAAGTTTGGAACAAAAAAGCTTCATAAGCTTTTGTCCAGCCAAAAACTACTCTATCTCAAGTAGAATCATAAGTTGCTATTTTTTTTCAATCAACATATCTTTCATTTATTGTATAATTTTTTCAGCCACAACTTGGATAATCTTTCGGACATTCAAAAACTCAATTCACTCAAGAAACTCAATTATTTTCTATCATAATTTCTCTCAAACTACTTCATCATTTTTTGTCTATTCAAACTTTCAAGTCATAAAGTTTTGATTTTGTATCAAATTCTATAATTTTTGCTTTGTATCAATCAATTTTTCTTTCTATTAAAGTATTTGCAAAAGAATAATTATAGCTTAACAAAGCTAATATTAAGATAAGAAATATTTTTTTCATAATTTTTGTTTTAATATTTAAAAAAAGTAGATTTGATTATATATATTTAGTTTTATTTGTAAAAAATAAATTAATTTAACTAAAAAACTTTTTTTTAGTATTTTTTTGAATATTTAAAAAAATATGTTACAATGCCTTTACTTATTTTTTAATATAATATTTTTTTATGTCCACACAAGCACAAATTACTACAGATGAAGAAGCAAAAAAGAATGCATTATCAGCATCTCAACAGCAAGAAATTGAACAAGCTTTTAGAGAAGCTCGTGATTTCAGATCTATTTGAGAAAAAATAACTGCACCTCTTGATTCTATAATTAGTGATACAGCAAGAGTTATTGATACAGACCCAATAATGACAGTTAGTTGAAGTTTAGAAGAAATGAATAAAGAAGTTCAATGAGTTTATAAAGATATAATTAATAATGATTGAGCCGTTATGAAATTTGTAAAAGCTATACCAGTTTTGGGATCTTTAGCAAAAACTCTTGACGAAAAAATTGATGAAGCTCAATTTAATATGAAATGAGTTGAAGGAAAAATAGAAATGATTTTTTCTTGATTTGACACTTCTTACAACTCTATAAATACTTCTATTGATTTACAAAAGAAATTTCTTGACTGAATAGATGATAATTTATGAAAAGTAGTTGCTTATAAAGATTATGTCTGAGAAAAAATAGTTGAATTTAAAGCAAAAATGGATGTTACTACAGATGAAGAAACAAAACATAAAATGTCTTTATTTATAAGAAATGTTGAATTTTTTCAAACAAATTTAGTAGTTTTGATTTGAAATCTTGAAATGGCTAAAAAAAGACTTCTGATGAGACTTGATTCAGCAAATAAACTTAGTCTTGCTATGAATTCAAGTAAGCCAATTTTTAAAACACTTCTTTCAACTGCAATTATTGAGTCAAGTTCTCAAAAAGCTATTGATGCTTCAATGAAAGCAATGGAAGTTATGGGGCAAACAATTGATAAAATGAGTTCAGATTTGACAGACAAAGCAATTGATTCTTCAAAAAAAGCAGAAGAAATGTCGTCTAAACCAGTTGTTTCTACTTCAGTTTTTGTTGAAAATGTTACTAAATTAAAAAATCATTTTGATCAAGTTGAAGAGTCAAGAAAAGCTATTCTAGCAGATGCTATGGAAGAAAAGAAACTTTTTGAAGAAGCAGGAAAAAAATTAGAATCTATAAAACTTTTGAATAAAAAAGATACAGAAGAATTGAATAATCTTTTGGAAAGCTAAAAAAAGAGATGAAAATCTCTTTTTTTATTTCAAATAAAATCAAAATCAAACAAGAATTCATAAAATTATTGTCTTGAAAATATCTTTTTTAGTCATGTATGAGGTAGTTATTAAAATTATTTATTTTTTAAAAACTCATATATTTTACTATTTTTGTCAGAACTTTTTTCTTCTGTTTTTACAGAAATTTCTTTATTTTCTGTCTTTGTATTTTGCAAAAAACCTTGTACTTTTTCTTCACGAGTTTTTAATTCATTATAATTTCTATCCAATTCTTTTAATTCCCAAAGCATTTTTTTACCAAAAACTACTCTAGATTCTTCACTCAAATTTTCGTTTAAATATGATGAAAGTGAGTAAGAAATTGCAGAAATATTTTTTGCTAAAGTTTTTTTACTAGAATCTAATTTTAAATTTTTATCAACTTTTATAAGAAATTCTGAAATTAAATCATTATAATAAGTTTGATTTTTTAATCATTTTACTTCTAAAGAATTTATCAAAATATTAACTTTTCAACTTTCAAAAGTATTCATTGAAGCAAATAAGTCAACCGATTTCATACTTACTTGTTTTGGTTCATACATTTTTACAATTTGTAATTTAGAATCAACTCATCTTCAAAAAATATCATTCAAAAGATTATTCACCTCAGAATCTATTTGTATTGAATTTCAAGAATTATTTGTTTCTAAAGTTTTTCCAGTTTCTCAAGTTTCAGAAATTGTTTCAGATTTTTCAGTAGAATTATTAAATAAATCTGTCAAAAAATCATTATTATCTTTATCAACATCTTCTTTTAAACAGTTAGATTTTATATATTCTTTTAATTTTGTTCAATCATCTCAAACTATAATATAACTTTCCCCAGTTAAACATTCTTTACTAATATCAAAAAGTTCTGTGTCTTTTTTGTTTAGCCAAAAAGGAGTATGAAAGATTTTTTTTGTATATGGAGTTAATTTACTTTTGTATTTAGAATAATCTATTTCTGTTTTTCATGTTGAAGTTGTTGTTTCAATATTTCTAACAATTTCTGTTACACTTTCTCTATAAACTCAAGTTCCCGTATAAGTTGGAATTGAGCTAACAGAATTTGCCAAACTTACTCAAGCAGATGTAGTTCAAGAATTTGTTGTATCATTTGCATAAATATATAAACTATTTACGAGTGTTATTGATAAAAGTAATAGTGCAAATAATAATTTATCTATTGTTTTCATATAGCTTTTTTATGAAGTAAAATTACATCTTTGAAATAATTCTATCTTTTTTCTTCAAAATTTCATATTTAGTAGCAAGATTTTTTAAATCTGAAACTAATTTTGTTTTGAAAACTTCTTTTGTAAAAGAACTAGAATTTAAAGAATTATAAGAATAATAAGAAAATGCAACTTTGTCTAAATGTTTAATAAAATCTTCTTTTATAGATTGAATTTGAAATTCATTATCAATTTTAGAAGCAAACTTTGCTATTCATGAATTATAATTTTCATCATTTGCAATTCCCTTCACTTCCAAACTTCCAACTTGAACTTCTGCTTTATTAAAGAAAAAGTTTGATAATGCAGTTTTGTAATCTTTAGAAGAAATATTTAATGAATCATCTGTTTGACCAAATAAACTTTTTAACATTGCATCAATATCTTCAGATGAAGAATCTTCAGCAGGTTCTTTTTCTGTTATAACTTCCTCTAAAACATTTGCTCTAGTTTCATTAAAATCAGAAGAACTTCCGAAGATATCATTCAATAAACTATCAATCTCAGTATCAGAAGAAGTAGAATTATTTACAGGCTTTTTTGGAGTTCAAGGTAATGAATATGAATCGTTGTAACCCTCACAGTTTTCTGGAGAATATTCTTTAATAACTTTTCCATGAGAATCAAGAACTCTAAAAGAAGTTCAATAAGTACAATTTTGTTCTGTTTTTTTTGCATTTCAAGCAAAAATCCAAAAAGTCATAGGTTTCTTAACATTTTCTACAGGAGTCAACTTATGAGAATAAGGCCAGTTAGGATATTTTCAATCATAAGAATTAGCTTGTCAAATACTTAATAACAACATAGAAATAAGCAAAGTCAAGGATACCAATTTGTTCAATGTTTTCATAAAAAATAATAATTAATAAAATAATACAAGTAAATTGTAGCACATATTTTTTACAAAATAAAATTTTTACTTGACTTTTTTTAAAAATATAAATAATAGTTCAGTCAATTAGTTTTAAAATAGAGAAAAACCCCCTCAAAATTTTTTTCAAAGAAAATATTTATAATTTATTTTATGTTCATTTTCTTTACAATTAAAAAAAAGTATATTACAATAATGACTGTTTTTAAGATTTAATTTTTAATAATGAGAAATTTTCTGCTAGTAATACTAGTATTTACGATAATAAATTTATATAATTTACAAACAACTAACTCAATATATAAATACTTGAATATTGATTCTAAAGAAAAATATATTTGAACTTATTATTCTAACAAAAATTTAGAAAAAAATATAATAGATTGAAAAATTGATTTTGAAATAAAAAGTGATAATTGAAATGTTGATTTTTTATGTGATACAAAATGATGTTTTTTTAATGTTACTTGATCTGGAGAAATAAATGATAAATGATTTTTATTTTTAAAATCAGATAAAAGTCAAATAGAAATTCCATTTGAAGTAAATTTGTTTTTAACTTGAGCTACAGAAAAAATTTCTAATAAAAAAATAATTAAACAAAAAAAGTGATATTTTGATATAAGTGATAATATAGTAAATAAAAGTATTCAAGAAAGAGCTTTGAGTTGTGAAATATCAGCAACAAAAGATATAATCAATTATTTACTTTGAAAAAATATTAAAGAAAGAACTTTAATAGAAGAAATATCAAAATCTGAATACAAAAAATTACCAACAAAAAATATTGATTGAAAAATTATTTGGTGAAATCCAAATGCATGATTTGTTGGTTATATTTGAAAATTAGATGATTGAACAAAGGCAACACAAAGATGAATGACTGGTTATTGAGTTCTTGAAAAACCAATTATAGATTTATATACAAAGTACAAATTAGCAACGAAGTTCATAGATAATTCATCTTACAAAAACGATTTTACAAAAGAAAAACATTTAGAGTTACTTTTGAAAGAATTAGAAAAATGAAATATGATTCAGCTTTGGTGAGATATTTGTTCTAATCCAGATTTTAGATGAAAATGAGAAGTTCAATGTAATTATAATTGAGAATCTTCTTGGAATAAAGATAGAACAATGACTTGGCATTATGAAGAGAATTGAGAATTAAAAAAGTATAAATGATTAGTTTGAGAACATGCTTTTTATTTACTTTGATTCAAATGAAAAATTTCTAATCCAACAGAAATAATTGTTTGGGATACATATTCTTGAAGACAAATTTATCCAACTTCAGAATGGTTTAGAAAATGGAATTTAATGGAAAATAAAAGTATAATTGTTTATAGAAAATAAAAAAAGCATTTTTTGAAAAAATGCTTTTTTTATTTGAAAAATTTTTATAAAATTCAATCAAAACCTCTTTCATAAGAAAAAACTCCCTCTCCTCCAAAAAATCTTTTTAATTCTTCTTCAGCTGTTTCAACAGAATCACTTGCATGAATTATGTTTCAATCAATTGTCAAAGCTAAATCTCATCTAATTGTTCCAGGTAAAGCTTCAACTGGATTAGTTGCTCCTGTTAAAACTCTCATAGTTTTTACTGCACTATTTCCTGAAATTGCCATAGCAACAACTGGAGTTCTTTGCATATAAGCTCTTAATGCTGGAAAAAATGGTTTAGTAGAAAGGAATCCATAATGCTCTTCAATGATTGCATCATTTAATTGCATCATTTTTAATCAAGAAACCTTTAAACCTTTTTTCTCAATTCTAGCAATACATTCTCCAATAAAACCTCTTTCAACACAATCTGGTTTTAATAAAACTAAAGTAGTTTCCATAATAAATTATATTATTTTTTAAAATATTTTTCTTAAATTAAACTTTTGTTTAATCAGAAAGCAAAAAGATTATATAGATTTTTTTTAGAATACAAATTTTTCTACAAAAAAATATGCTTTTTTCGGCTCATTTTTTTTTACCGTAAGAAAAATTATAAAAAGATTTGATAAAATAGAG
>JBBILU010000050.1:0-6937 GCA_037444775.1 Candidatus Altimarinota bacterium | reverse complement strand
TATTAAACTTTCTAATATAAGTTTTTAATACAAATCCTATTGTTAAATTTAATTAAAATATGAAGAATAGGAGGCTCCCTCTAGCCAAGCACTTTTAAATAAGTTTTAAATTTCATTAGATTTATGAAAAATAACATTATCTAGTATTACAATATCTCTAGATTCTAATTCTGTAACTAAATATGTTTTTATCCAAAGATTAAATACTCTTGTATTTGTTGTTTAGGTAAAAATAAAAGATGTTAAAATTTATATTGTGGTTCTTCATCATTAATGTAGCATTCTCAATAATTATCACAATAACTTATTAATACCCATCTGAAATTTCTTTTGTTTAGTTTAATTTTCAAAATCTTCCGTCTTTAATTCTTTTTAGGACTTTAATTTTTTATTCCAATTAGTTTATATATATCAAAAAGCCTCTTCAAAACGAAAAGGCTTTTTTAGAACATTAATAATTTTTTCTATAAACTATTCTTTATAACTTCTTCTATTTCATTTGCTAAAATTGGATTTTCTTTCAAATAAGTTCTAACATTTTCTCTTCATTGTCCTAACTTAATTTCTCAGTAAGAATAAAAAGAACCTGACTTTTTAATAATTCATAAATTAGATCAAATATCAACAATTTCTCAAGTTTTTGAAATTCATTCATTATACATTACATCAAAACTTGCTTCTTTAAATGGAGGAGCTATTTTATTTTTTATGACTTTAACTATTGTTTCACTTCAATTTACTTCTTTTTCCATTCATGCTCAGCTTTCTATTTTTCACTTTCTTCTAATATCAAGTCTTTGAGAAGCATAAAACTTCAAAGCATTTCAACCAGTTGTAGTTTCTGGACTACCAAACATAACTCAAATTTTCATTCTTATTTGATTAATAAAAATTACTGTTGATTTTGTTTTACTGATTACTCAAGTTAATTTTCTAAGAGCTTGACTCATAAGTCTTGCTTGTAATCACATATGAGAATCTCACATATCTCACTCTATTTCAGCTTTTGGTGTCAAAGCAGCAACACTATCTACAACAACTAAATCAATTGCTCCAGATCTAACTAAAGAGTCAACTATTTCTAAAGCTTGTTCACCATAATCAGGTTGAGAAATAATTAAGCTTTTCAAATTTACTCAAATTTTTTCAGCATATTTTGGATCAAAAGCATGTTCAGCATCTATAAAAGCTGCTGTTCATCAATTTTTTTGACATTCCGCAATAGCATGTAATGTTAAAGTTGTTTTTCAAGAAGATTCTGGTCAATAAATTTCAACAATTCTTCATTTAGCATAACCTCATCAAAGAGCAATATCTAAACCCAAAGAACCAGAAGAAGTAGTTTCAACATTCATTCAAGTATTTTCATCTCATAAAGTCATTATAGAACCTTTACCAAATTGTTTTTCAATCATTGCCAATGCATTTTTCAATGCTTCTTGCTTATCCATTTTTTTATAGTTAATAAATATTATATACAAATATAATATAAAAGTATATATGGTTTGTCAAATTATTTTTTTATTTTGTAATTACTTTTTAATCATTCATAAGTTCCTATCACAATATTTTTCCCAGAACACTTTTTACACTCAAAAATATATTGATTAGGATTTATTCTATTTGTATCAACTATTTCTCTACAATCTTTACAATAAAAACTTACTTTTCATCTATCTTCTGAAAAATAAGCTAGTTTTTGTCAAAAAGCATCAATATTTATCAAATCTCAAAAATTTCACATAAAATTATTTTATTAAAATAAACTCATAATATTTTCTTGTTTTTTTTCTACTTTTATTATATCATTATTAGCAAGTTCAACGAAACATTTCAAAGTTGCTTCCACATCAACAATAGCATCATGAGCTCAAATGAAATATTCTTTAAATAATACCTTATGAAGTTCTCATAACTTTGGTCTTTTGTATCATTTTGAAAGGTCATTTTTTTTAGGTAATTTACAATAATTAATTGTAGAATTCATTGTACAAATTACTTGTTTTGGTCTATATTCATAATCAATTCCCAATCTTTTTAATTCTAGCTTGATCATATCTTCATCATATTCAATATTGTGTCAAACAATTGCATCAACTGAATTTATAGCAGAAATAATTTCGTGAGAAATTTCATAAAATTCTGGTTTTCACTTTACATCTATATCATAAATATGATTAACTTGCGAAGATCTAAAAGGAATTGGTTTTCAAGGATTTATCAAAATATTTATTCTTTTTTCTTCTTTAAATATTTTATTTTCTAATTTTCAAATTATTCAAGCAAATTGAATAACACTTGGTTGTTTAGTTAAATCTGTTTCTTTTTTGTCTATAAAACCCGTAGTTTCCGTATCAAATACTAATATTCTCATTTATTTGTTTAAAAAATAAAGCATTTTTATATTATAGATTTTTAGATTTTTTTCAATAAAAATTTATAAAAAATATCTATCGTCCCACTCAAATCCGACCAGTTTTGAGTGAATAAAAAGCTCCTATATCTTCATAAATAATTTTATTTATTGCATTTTCAAGTTTTAAAGTATATTCTTTTTTCTCTCATTCAAGAAAAAATGGAAACTCTCCAAAAGCTAAATAATTCTTAAATTCTTCAAATAAAGGAATTTTATGTATCTTTTCATAAAAACTTTCTAAAATATTTTTTGGGTCAAAAATTTCTTGTAATGACAACTCTGTGAAATCATAGGAATATCTAAAATTAAGAAATTCTCTAAATGAAAGAGGATTGAGTTTATAAACCAAAGCTCTTCTTGATAAGTTATATATTCATTTTATAATGTCAATGCTTGAACTCCCAGAAAAAACTACTTTAGCCAGTTGTTTTTTCTAATTTCATTAGGAAAAAATAATAGAAAAAGTTGAATATAAAAGTAATAATTTTAAAAAAATAAAAAAGTCCTTAAAATATTTGAGACTTTTTTTATTTTATGTTAGAATATAGAAAATTTATTTAAAACAAAAACAAAAACAAAATGAAAGCATATAAAGTTTTTAGAAAGCTATTTTTTAGCTTAATAGCAATAATATTTTCTATAGAATATATTTTTGCAGGATTAGTTACAAATTCAAATAATATTGAGTTGAATTCTGCAACAAACATAACAAAAACTACTTCTTACGATACTTGAGCTTCTGAAGCTGCAGATTCTGGAGGATTTTTGGATTTCTTTCAAAACTTATGAATTCGGATTATTCAATGAATTCTGATTTTTATATTATTTGTTTTTTTATTAAAATTAATTAGAGTTTTATTTGAATTATGGTATTCAAAAAATTTGGTTTATTTAAAAGTTACTTTACCAAGAGCAGATTCAAAACTTGATAAAGAACACGAAACTAAAAAAGATTTCAAAGAAAAAATGTGAGTTATGTCAATGTTTTATAAAGCAATTCACAAAATGCCAGAAGTTTCTGTTACAGATTCTACACTGAACTTTTTCTTCAAACATAGTAAAATTAGTATGGAACTTGTTTATGATAATGGGCAAGTAAATTTTTTCATTACAACTTACAAAAATTATTTATGACTTGTAACTCAACATATTACTTCAAACTTTACAAATGCAGAAGTTCAAATTATTGATGACAAAACTTGATATGTTAATTTGAAAGAAGAAAAATGATATAGATTAAAAGTTGCATCTTTGTGAAAAGAACATGATGATGTTTATCCTATAAAAACTTATAAATATTTAGAGGATGATCCTCTTAACAACTTTGCCAATGTTTTTGGTGGACTTGATAAAACAGATAAAGCAGTTTTACAAATTGTTATTAAACCTGAATGATCTTCTTGGAATAATAAAGCAAAAAAAGCTGCTTGACTTGTTGCAAAATGAAAATACAAAAAATGACTAAATAACCCATTAAAATGGTTATGGAAACCTTTTGAACCGTTTTATAATATTTTTGTTGCATTATTTCAATGAAGTGATGCAATGGTAAAATCTACAACAGCTCCTTGAGCAAGTGAATGAGATTCTTATAAAATATTTAATCAAGCAGAAACTGAAAGTCAAAAACTTATGTGAGAAGCTGCTAGTCAACCAGCTTTTCAAACTTCTATAAGAATTCTTGTATCATCAAAAAATGAAGATAATTCTACAAATTGAATTAAATCAATAGTTGCAGCTTCTTCTGTTTTTTCTGATGAATATAATAATTCCCTTGATAACCCTCAATTTTGGGAAGATTTACTTCCATTTATTTTTATACCAATTAGATATTTTGCTTTTAGAAGAAAACTTGTTTGATTTTTTCAAAATGTCTCTTATTTTTCCACTGATGAAATTACAAGTATTTTCCATTTTCCAGATATTAATTATAATAAATCTCCTTTAATTAATTGGTTAGAATACAAGAAACTTCCACCTCCACATAATTTGAAATTTCCAAAAGATCCGACAATATTAGAAGAAAAAAATGAAAAGTGAGAAAATGCTAAAATCCATAGAAAACTTTGAGGTTTTCCAGTTTTTAAAGATTGAGTTTTGCTTTGATATAATGAATATAGAAATAAAAAAACTCCAGTTTATTTTTCTAGAAAAGATAGATCTAGACATCATTATATAATTTGAAAATCGTGAGGTTGAAAATCTGTATTTATTGGATATTTAGCAAGACAAGATTTACGGAATTGAGATTGAATTTGTGTTATAGATCCACACTGAGATTTAGTTGAAGATATTTTGGCTTATGCTCCAAAAGAAAGAGCAAAAGATATAATAGTTTTTGACCCAGCTGATGATGAAAGACCAATGTGATTAAATATTTTGGAAGTTATTTCAACAGATATTGATGCTAGAAAAAGAGAAATGGATAGAGCAGCTCTTGATGCTACTGAAATATTTATCAAAATATTTGGTGATGAAATATTTTGACCTCGTATTCAACATTATTTCCGTAACTGAGCTTTGACTCTTATGGAAGATCAGGAAGATTGATGAACATTAATTGATGTTCCTAGACTTTTTGTTGATGATGCTTTTATGAAATATAAAACAAGCAAAGTAAAAAATCCAGTTGTAAAATCTTTCTGGGAACATGAATATGCAAATACTTGAGATAGAGAAAAACAAGAAATGATTCCTTACTTTTCTGCAAAATTCTGACCTTTTATTACAAATACAACTGTTAGAAATATTATCGGTCAACCAAAGTCAGCTTTCAACATTAGAGAAATAATGGATAATAGAAAAGTTTTGATGGTAAATCTTTCTAAATGAAAAATTTGAGCTTTAAATGCACAATTACTTTGATTAGTTTTTGTTTCAAAAGTTAATATGGCTGCGATGAGTAGAGCTGATATTCCAGAAGAAGAAAGAAAAGATTTTTACATGTATGTTGATGAGTTTCAAAACTTTGCAACAGACACTTTTTGAGAGATTCTTTCAGAAGCTCGTAAATATCATTTAGCACTTATAATGGCTCACCAATTTATTGCTCAAATTTGATGAAGCTGAGCAAAGAAATGAGACAAACCAACAATTAAAGAAGCAGTTTTCTGAAATGCTTGAACAATACAATCTTTCAAAGTTGGTGCTGAAGATGCTGAATATATGGAAAAAGAATATGCTCCACTTTTATCTCAACAAGATATTATTGGAATTGCAAACTTTACAACATATATGAAGTTAAATATTGATAATGCTTCAAGTAGACCTTTTGATGTAAAAACTCTTTGGGATAAAAATTATGAAAACAAAAAAGTTGCTGAAATCGTAAAAGAATATTCTAGAAGAAAATATTGAAGGAAGAAAAAATATGTTGATATGGAAATTGAAGCTAGATTAGGTATTATGCCAGAGTAAATTTTCATATAAAAATTCTCCTTTATTAAATGGAAACACAAGGGGGAATTTGCTAAAAATATTAGAGTAAAAATTATTTTTTAATTTCATCTTTATGAAAAAACTTTTAATAACACTATCTATAATATTTTCATTATTTTTGTGAGTAAATATTTCTTATTGAGTTGATTTGAATGTTTGAATTGGCTGAACAACAACTGCTTGAGGACAAGTTACAAATAATGATAGATTAAAAAATTTACAAGATGATGAATTTCATGATGTTTGAATTGGCTGAGAAAGATGAATTCGTAACGGATTATTAAATTTTGCTCGTGATTTAAAAAATTTATTTTTTGCAATCGCAACAGTTTATTTTCTGATAGTTGTAATTAGGTTACTTTTTGCAACAAATTCAGAAGATGAATTTAATAAATTCAAAAAATGACTTTTATGGATGACAGTTTGAATAATAGTTATGCAAATTGCTTATTCATTTACTCTTGTTATTTTTGATGAATGAGTGAATTGATGAATTGCTTATTCTATTTTGGAAAAAGTTATTAATCCTCTTATTAAATTGCTTGAAACTGCTGCTGCATTTTTCTTTATTGCTGTTGCTATATTTGCATTTTATAGAATGGTTACTGCAAATTGAGCCGAAGACAAAATAAAAACTGCTAAAACCACAATTCTTTATGCCATAATTTGATTTGTTATAGTAAAAATAGCTAGGTTTTTAGTTGATGCTGCTTATTCAACAGTAATCTGTGATTGAACACTTTGAGTAACTTGTACATCTTCAACTCCAGTTGAATGAATAATTTGAATTATTATTAGAATAATAAATTGGACAAATAGTTTTGTTTGACTTGCTATTGTAATTATGATAATTTATGCTTGAACAAGAATATTATTATCTAGGTGAAACGAAGAATCTATAAAAAAAGCTAAGGCAACTGTATTTTATGCTATAATATGAGTTTTTATATTGGTTATTAATTATTTTATTTTAACTTTTTGGATTATTCCAGAAGGAACTATTTAAAGAATGACAAAAATTGCCATTCTTTTCACTTTTTAAAATTTTTTGGACTTTTTTAAAAAACTTATATAATCAAAGCA
>JBBILU010000049.1:0-6948 GCA_037444775.1 Candidatus Altimarinota bacterium | reverse complement strand
TCTTGCATAAATTATTTTTTATTTATAAAATCGGGCTGATTTTAACAAAAAAAAATATAAGAGCAAGAAAAAAAGTAAATTAATTGACTATAAAAATTATAAAAAAAGAAAACTTTATAATTGATGAGAAATATGTTATTTCTGGAAAAAAGTTTAGTCTAAAAAATTCTCCAAACAATTTGTTTGGAGAATTTTTTAGTTTTCTTTTTTAACCTCAACAGTTAGTTTTCTTCAATTAGAAGTCATAATATCAACATAGTATTTTCTCCCAATTTTTCTCTCTTTTATTATTTGAGTTCATATCCCATATTTGTTATTTAAAGCATCTTGCAAAGATTCTCATTTTCCAACTATTATTTCTGGAAGTATTTCCATATTTCTAACTACTTCTGCATTAGTAGAAGATTCCATCTCTTTAGACATAATTAATTAAATTAAAAAATAAATTTGACAAAACCTAATTCATCTGCAACATCATATCATATCAAATCAGTTAGGTCAAATTTTTGACTTTGTTTTTTGCAATTTTTTAAAAATGCTAAACTACATAATAGTTTACTGTAAACTACTTACTGCAAACAGTTTACAGTAAAAAAATATTTTAACAAAAAATTATGCTTTCACTTATAAAAACTCTTATTTTAATTTTATTTTTCATTATTCCTCTTTTTCACTCAAAAATTTTTCAAACTTTTTGAATAGAATCATCTTTTTTATTTGTAAATTGAAACTTTGAGTTTAGTAAAGTAATGTTTTTTAATATTTTTTCTGGAATAATAATTCTTCTTTATACTACAATTGTATTATCAAAAAATCCCCCTGCCTTTGGCATTCCCCTTAATAAGGGGGATAAAAATATTTCATTAATTGGTTTTACTTTTTATTTACTTTTAATAATTTCAACTATTTTTTCAGTTTCACCTTACACATCATTTTTTTGAGATTCTGCTAAATGACATAGTTTTGTTATGTTTTCAAATTTAGTTTGAATTTACTTTATTTTAAGACAAATCCTTGATGAAGCTTTTTTTCAAAAAATTATAAAAACACTAATTATTTCTTGAAGTTTTGTTTCTATAATTTGATTTTGGCAATATTTTTTTCCGAGTTTTGAATATGGAGAATTACAAAACAGACTTTTTTCAACTTTTGGTCATCCAAATTATTTATCAGTTTTTTTATTTGCACTTTTCCCGTTTTTGATAAAAGATTTAACTTTTACTAAGGAGATGTTTCAGAGAAACATCTCTACTAATAATTTCTGTAAAAACATTTCTTTGAAGTATCTTCTAAAGTTAGCCTTATTATTTCTTTTTCTTACTACACTTTTTTTTACAAAATCTTTTATCGCAATAATTTTACTTTTTATTTATCTTTTTTTTGTGCTATTCATCTACCCTCAAGGGGCACCGAGGTCCTCTAAGGAGAGGGTAGACTGAGCTATGACTTTTTTTTACAAGGGGATTATTTTTCTACTTTTTATTATACTAATTATTATTTTCTTTTTTCCAGAAAAACTAACAAGCTTTGTTTCAAGATTTTTCATTTGGCAAACATCCCTTGAAATAACTTTTTCTAGTTTCAGAAACTTTTTTTTCTGATCTTGAATTTCAACTCTTGATTTTTATTTTGATAATTATAAATCAATTTATTTGTATATTTTTGAAAATTTTGGCTTTACAGCTGATAGACCTCATAATATTATTTTAGAATTTCTTTATTTTTTCTGAATTTTGTGACTTATATTTATTTCTTACATTTATTTTTATACTATAAAAAAGATTAAACATACCAATTTACTAATTTCACAAGACTCCATAAATGTTGTCTCTACACATTCTTTACTTTTAATTTTAATATTTTTGCTTTTTAATTTTGCATCAATTACAATCTACTTAATTATAGTTTTATTTTTAGCTTATTTAAATAAAAATACAAATGTATTTCCAATCCTTCTTTGATGTCAAAGGAGGATTATAGGAGGATTTAGAATTTTTGAAACTCTTTTTCTTTTCCTTATTTTCCTAATCTCACTAATTTGAATTTTTTACTCAGCTAAATTTTATTTAGCAGAAAGTTATATTTACAGAAATAATTTTTATAAAGCTAAAGAAATTTTTCCTTACAACTATAATTATTATTTTTTGAATTGAGATTTCAAAGCTTGATTAGAACTTGTTAATTCTAAGCCACAAAGCTATTTTTTAGCTAAAATAATTTATGAAGAAGATAAAAAAACTTTTTGTAATGAATTTTTGAAAAAATTTACCTCAGCTGAAAATTATTTTTTTTGCTGAAATATATTTTATAATCAAAAAGATTTTAAAATAGCTAAAAAATATTATGAAACTTGACTTTCAAAATTACCTAATTTATGGGATAAAGACTCAATTTATTATGAAAGTTTTTTAGTAAAACTTCTAAAAATAAATTGAAATAGATTTATGAGTGAAAAGTTTCAAGTAAAAGAAGTGTTAGAAAAAATTAAATAGGGTTAATTTTTTGGAGATTTGAAAAAGTTATGTTAAAATTAAATTATGATTAAGTTTAATTTTAATAAAAAGGAAATGAAAAAAACATTTATATTATTATTTATTATTTTAGTTTGAATAAACTTTTCTTATGCTTGAAATGTTCAAGTAGAAGATGAAGTAAAAAATATAGTAAAAACAATACCCCAAAAAGAAGAAAATACAGTTTTGGATGTAATTGCTTGATGAAACAAAAATTCTTTAAGTCAACTTGTTTCAAAAGATGAAGAAGAGAAAAATATTGAAACCATGAAAGATTTGGTGCAAGAAATTTCAATTAAAAAAGATTTTAGTAACGAGCTTTTAGCACAAACTACAAGCAAGGTTGAAGAATTTAAAAATCAAGTTGAATTAAATAGTCAAAAGATTTCTCAAATTTCTCAAATTTCTCAAATTTCTAAACTAAGTTCAGAACAAACTTTAAAATTAGAAGATTTAAAAAAAGAAAATGATTTATTAAAAAAACAAATTGCATCAAAGTCGTTACTTATAAATGATTTAGAATCAACAATAAATAATTATTCTATTTTACAAACAAAATATGAAAGTTTGCTTAATAAATATGTTTGAATCAAGAAAACAGCTCAAGATTCAGAAAAAGAAAATACAAATAAAAAAATGTTTATTTTGTATTTTGTTTTGACATTATTTGGAATTATTTATTTAATTAAGTTTATTTTATATAAAAAATATTCACATAAATATGAAAAATGACTTTTATATTTTGATTTGATTTTTTGAATTACAGCAATTTTGACTTTGATTTTTTTCTTTTTTTATATTCATCCTGAACTTTATATAGTTTTAGTTTTTATTTCTGGTTATATTATTTTTATAAATGCTTCAATTATTTGATCTTTTATAAGTAGTTTGATTGTAATCGAGAAATTTGCCATTTGAGATGTGATAGAACATGAAAATAGTATTTGAAAAATAACTAGAATTACTCCTATTTTTACTATTGTAAGAACTATGAATAAACACTGAATTTTAACGAATAAAATAATTAGTATTCCTAATTTGATGTTAGTAAAAGATAAGGTTAATATTGTAAAAGAACCTTCTGTTTTGGATCGTGAATTTAGTGTTATTTTGTCCTTAAAAGATACAGAAAATATTTTTAAATTAATTGATGATATAAAAGATGATATTTTATTAAAAAATTTAACAAGAAGAATGGATAATATTAATTTGGATGATACTGATATTTTTAAGGTTGATAATGAACAAATTGATGTTGATAAAATAAAAGTAAATTTTTATTGGAGAGCAACAAATACAACAAGCAGAAAAATTGAAAGAAAAATTCTTGGTTTTTTAAAAAGTAAAATTGAAAAATTAAAGTTAAAAAACGAGAAAAATTTTAAAAAAGATGAAGAAGATTCTTGAGATTTGCTTAGAGATAAAATAAAAAATTTAACAAAAAAAGAAGAAGAATGACAGATTTATGATGAATTCTGAGTAAGAATAAAATAAACTTTACAAAAAAGATTAATATTATAATATATAAAAAATAAAAGAGTCTAGGCTCTTTTTTTAAATGCATTTTAATAAAAATTTATGATAGAAAATTTTGATAAATGGAATGAACAAAAAAAATACTTAAATAATATTGAATCAAATATATATTTTAAAGAATGAGATATTTGGTGGATAAGTATTTGATTAAATATCAAAAGTGAAAGTTTTTGAAAATGAGAACATTTCAGAAGACCAATATTAGTATTAAAAAAACTTTCGTCTAATTCTTGTATAGCATTCCATTAAGTACAAAAATTAAAAAATGAACTTGGTTTTGTTCATATAATTTACATTGAGTTGAGTATACAGCATTGTTATATCAAATAAGAATGTTGGATAAGAACAGATTTCGGAAGAAAGTTTGACAAATTGATGAAAAAGATTTTCAAGAAATAAAAAATAGACTCAAAGAACTTATGAATCTATCTTAAAAAACTGTAATCCTTTAGATTTAATCTAAAGGAATCGATGGGAATTCCCCAAAAGTGTAACTATTATATTAAAAATATTATTAAAAGTCAAATAAATATGAGAACTTATTTTATACAAACATTTTGATGTGCGATGAATCAGGCAGATAGTGAAAAAATTAATATGATTTTTTTGCAATCTGGATTTAAAAAAGTAAATAATTGGAGAGAGGCTAATGTTGTAATTTTTAATACTTGCAGTGTCAGACAAAAATGAGAAGATAGAGTTTTTTGAATGCTTAGAGAAATAAAAAATTTTAATAAATCAAATAATATAAAAAGTATTCTAATTTGAATAACTTGATGTATGGTTAGAAAAACTTGAGTAAATCCAAAATATTTAAAACAAGATCAAAAAAGAGAAACAGCAAAAAAAATTATTTTACTTGAATGAAAAGATTGAATTTTTAATGCCGATGATAAATTATTCCCAAAACTTTTGGATAGATTAGATTTTACTCTTAGAATCGAAGAAACAAAATTTTTACCATTAATTCTAACTCATATTATTTGAGAAAATATTTGAAATGATGACAAATTTGATGATTATTTAAAATCAAAACAACTAAGAGAAAATCCAGCTTCTGCACAAGTTATAATTCAAACTTGATGTGATAATTATTGTACTTTTTGTATAGTTCCATATACAAGATGAAGAGAAATTAGTAGAAATTTAGATGATATCGTAAATGAATGCAAGGAAGCTGTTTTATCTTGAGCAAAGGAAATTACTTTGATTTGACAAAATGTAAATTCCTATTGAAAACAATTTCTTGATAAAAAGTTTTGGAATGAAGAAAAAGGGAAGTGGAATAACCCTCTATCTAATTTTTCCTCCAATAGAGAAAGAATAGAAAATTTTATATCTCCTTTTAGACAAGTTCTTAATGAAATAAATAAAATAGATTGACTTGATAGAATAAGATTTACATCAAGTAATCCTCATGATATGACAAAAGATATTTTGGATTCACATTTTGAGTTACAAAATAATTGTAATTATTTACATTTTGCTTTGCAATCTTGAAGTAATGCAATGTTAAAAAAAATGAATAGAAAACATACTTATGAAGATTTTAAATCACAAGTTGAATATTTGAGAGCAAAAGATCCTTTATTTTCAATTTCAACAGATATTATAGTTGGTTTTTCTTGAGAAACAGAAGAAATGTTTGAAGAAACAGTAAAGGCTTTCAGGGAATGTGAATTTGATTTTGCTTATACTGCAAGATATTCTGTTAGAACTTGAACTTTGGCTTCTAAATTATATCCAGATGATATTAGTGATACTGAAAAAGCTAGAAGATGGCATATTTTAAATGATATTTTACTTGAAAATATTTATAAAAGAAATAAAATGATGCTTGGAAGGATTGAAGAAGTTTTAATTTCTTGACAAAAAGATGAATATTTTTATTGAAGAACAAGAAATTTCAAAGAAGTATTTTTTGAATGTAAAGATATTTCAGAGAAAAATCTTTTGAAAAAAATAGATATAAAAATTTGAGATATAGTAAAAGTTAAAATTACAGAACTAGATAGATATGTTTTGAAATGAAAACTTATTTTTTAATAAATCATTTATGGACAAACAAACTCTTTACGGGATAGTTTTTTTCCCAATAATTATTGCAATAATTATTGCTGTAGTAGCTATAAATAGTTCTAAAAATAAAGAAAATCCAATAATAAAAGAAGAAATCTTAGAAATTAAAAAATAAAAATATGAATAATTTTGAACAAATAGACAAAGAAGAATTCAAAAAAGAATTAGAAATGTGAGATAAAATTTTGCTTGATGTAAGAACAAAACAAGAATTAATTCAATTTGGAAAAATTAGTGAAAATCAAATAAATATAGATGTATATTCTCAAAATGCTTGAGAAGAAATTTTGAAATTAGATAAAAATATAAAATATCTTGTTTATTGTTGACACTGAAATAGAAGTGTTTCTGTGAGAAATTTTATGCAACAAAATTGATTTGTTTGGGTAAAAGATTTGAGATGATGAATTAATGTTTGGAAATAAATTTTTTTCCTTCTCTAAATAAATTAGGTAAAAATAAAAAATAATAATAGAAATATAATTTAAGAGATAATAAATGAAAAAATATTCTTTATATACTTTTGTTAATTTTTATGTCAAATCAAACAAAATTTTGCAATTCTCTAGAAGCTAATTACAATATAAAAAAATTAAAATTAATCAAAAAATTATGTGAAAAAATATAATAATGTGAATACAAGATTTTAAAGAAATAATAACAAAATGAGTTTTTTATTTGGATAAGACTAAAGTTGTTTTTAATATTTTAACAAAAAATAAATATTGCTTTTTGTCTCGTCCTAGAAGATTTGGTAAATCTTTAACTCTTTCTCAAATGAAATATTTATATTTATGAGAAAAAAAACTTTTTGAAAATA
>JBBILU010000048.1:0-7153 GCA_037444775.1 Candidatus Altimarinota bacterium | reverse complement strand
TACAATTTTGAAAGAAAGTTACCTTAATTCTTAGTTATGCAAGATGTCTAATAAAAAGGATGATAATTATTGACCCTTTTTTTCTTTTGATGAAGCTGTTAATTTCTTAGATAGAAAATAATATGATAATAAAATTTAAGAAAAAGTTTGATAAATCTTATAATAAACTTGATGTTAAGATTAAAAATAATTTTAAATTGAGATTGAAATTATTTTTGGAAAATCCTTTTGAACAAATTTTAAATAATCATTTATTAAATTGAGATTATAAATGATATCGTAGTATAAATGTTACTTGAGATTACAGAGCTATTTTAAAGAATATCCTAATTGAACTTACGAATTTGTAGAATTTGTAAATATCTGAACTCATAGTGATTTGTATTGATAGAAATTAATGAAAAAATTTTGTTTTTAGAAAAAACTAAATAAAATCAAAATTATAAAATATTTATTTTTTAATTTTAAATGTAAAAATGGCTAATGAAACAGTTGTTAGATTTGAAAATGTAAGTTTTGAGTTTGTTTTTCCAAAACTTTTGCTTGATGATGTTAGTTTTAATGTAAGAGCTTGAAGTAAAATTACAATAATGTGACAAAATTGAGCTTGAAAAACTACGATTTTTAAACTAATTAATTCTGAATTAAACCCAAAATATTGAAAAGTTCATATTTGACAAAATATGACAGTTGCAACAGCTTTCCAAGTTATGCAAAATGAAGATAAAGATTTAACAGTCCAAGCTTTTTTTAGAAAATATTATCCTGATAAAACAGCTTTTAATATTGATAAAAAGATTTTTGAAATTCTTGATGTTGTTAATTTGAAAGCTCCACTTGATAAAATAGTAAAATCTTTTTCATGAGGACAACAAGCTAGATTACTTTTAGCTTCAGCTCTTATTCAAGATCCTGATATTTTGCTTTTAGATGAGCCAACAAATAATCTTGATAAAGATTGAATTTATCATCTTGAAGACTTTTTGAAAAATTATAAAAAAACTTGTTTGGTAATTTCTCATGATGCAGAATTTTTGAATAGTTTTACTGATTGAGTTTTATATCTTGATGTTCATACAAAAAAAGTTGAACAATATGTAGGGAATTATTATGATGTGGTTGAACAAATTTCAAGAAGAATAGAAAAAGAAAATATGAAAAATGCTCAAATGGCAAAACAAGCTCAAGCAAAAAAAGAACAAGCTGGAATTTTTGCTCATAAATGATGAAAACTTCGTCTTGTTGCCAAAAAAATGAGAGAAGCAGCAGAAGAATTAGAAGCAGAAATGGTTGATGTAAGAAAAGAAGATAAAACAATTAGAGATTTTGAGATTCCTTTTCAAGAATGAGTTTGATGAGAATTATTAAAAATCACAAAAGTTTGAATTGTTGAAAATCACGAATTAGTTGAAAAAGAAGTAGAAATAATTCTTAGAAAAGATGATCATTTACTTTTATCTTGACCAAACTGAATAGGGAAGTCAACTTTACTTGAAAAAATAGCTTCATGAACTTATGAATGATGTACTTTTTGAGAAAATGTTAGAATTGGTTATTATAGACAGGATTTTTCAACTCTAAATTTTGAAAATACAGTTTATGATGAACTTAGAAAATATTGACCAAATATCCCAGAACAAGATTTTCGTTCAATTGCTGCTTGATTTTTGATAACATGAGAAATTATGAAAACTCAAGTTGGAGCTTTGTCAGAAGGTCAAAAATGACTTGTAGCTTTTTGTAGTTTAGTATTTTTACAACCTTGAGTTTTGATTCTTGATGAGCCAACAAATCATATAAATTTTAGACATTTGCCAGTTATTGCAAAAGCACTTGACGGATTCAAATGAGCAATGATTTTGGTTTCTCATGTTGATGAATTTGTTTGGCAAGTTAGAATTGATCAGTATTTGGATTTAGATAGAATTTAGAGGAAAACAAAAAAACCAGCTTAACAAAGATCTCTTTGTTAAGCTGGTTTTTTGTTAGATATTATCTTGCTTATAACATAGCTACAACTTCAATTTCTACTTTTGCTCAAAGTGGAAGTTTTGAAACTTCTATTGTACTTCTTGCTGGTTTATGAGAGAAATACTCTCCGTAAATTTCATTAACAAGTTTGAAATCATTTATATCTGTAAGAAAAATAGTTGTCTTTACGACATTTTCAAAATCAATTCAATTTTTTCTTAAAACTCAAGAAATATTTCTTATTACTTGAAGAGTTTCATCAGCAGTTCATCATTCAACAAGCTTCATTGTTTCTGGATTAATACCTATTTGTCAGCTACAAAATAATAAATTTCAAGCTTTATAATAAGGAGAATAAGGTCAAATTGCTTTTGGATATTTTGGCAAATCATGTATTGTTGACATAAAAAATTTTTTTTAAGAAATAAAACGAAGTAATTATAGTAATTTTATATTTTTATACAAGTAAATTAAAATATAATTCATTATCTGTAACATCATTATATTTGAATCAAAGATTAGTCATTTTAGTACAAATGTTTTCCCAATTTTCTGGAGAATTTGTTTTTATTCAAATGAAAACTGGGGCAGTATTTTTTGCTGATTTTTTTAAATATTCAAATCTTTCAATATCATCATCTTTTCAAAGACAATCAAGAAATTGTTTCAAAGCTCAAGGTCTTTGAGGAAAATTTACCAAAAAATATCTTTTTAATCCTTCAAATTTTAGACTTCTTTCTTTTACTTCTGGTAATCTTTCAAAATCAAAATTAGATCAAGAAATTATAACAACAACAGTTTTTCATTTTATTTGTTCTTTTAAATCTTTCAAAGCATCAGTTGCCAAAGCTCAAGCAGGTTCAACAACAATTCAATCTTCTTTTAAATATTCCAAAATAGTTGAACAAACTCTATTTTCTGGACAAGTAACAATTTCTAAATTATAATTTTTACATATTTCAAAAGTCAAATCTCATTCTCTTTTAACAGCAGCTCAATCAACAAAAATATCTATAGAATCAAGTAAAATATTTGTTCAAGCTTCCAAAGATTTTTTCATTGCATTTGCTCAAGCTGGTTCAGCTCAAATTATTTTTGTATTTTTTTCAAGAGCTTTTACTGACGAAATTAATCAAGAAATAACTCAACCTCAACCAATAGGACAAATTATATAATCTGGTGTAGAAACTATAACTCATTTAGAGAATTCTTCAAATATTTCAAATCAAATTGTAGCTTGTCATTCAACTATTCTAATGTCGTCAAAAGGGTGAACAAATATAGCTGAATGTTTTTTTTCAAATTCTTTTGCATGTTTTAATGCTTCATCAAAAGTATCTCAAACAAGAACTACATTTACAAACTCTCAACCAAATTGTTTTGTTTTGTAAACTTTTTGTTCTGGAGTTGTAATTGGCATAAAAACAGTTCATTTTATTCAAAGTTTATTACAGCTAATAGCAAAACCTTGAGCATGATTTCAAGCACTTGCACATACAACTCAAGCTTCTCTTTCTTCTAAACTTAAAGAATTCATCAAATTAAAAGCTCATCTAATTTTATAAGACCTAACTTTTGTTAAATCCTCTCTTTTGAGATAAATATTTGCATCATATTTTTTGCTAAGTCTTTCACTATATTGCAAAGGGGTTGTTTCTATAAAGTCCCCAAAACTCTCTTTTGCTTTTTTTATTTTCTCCAAAGTTACTTTTTGTTGCATAATTTTTTTTGGTTAATAAATTAAAAAAACTCTTAGTTTCCTAAGAGTTTTAATATGAAATTTTCTTTTAAAAAATTTTACCATAAATATCTCTTAGAATTTACTAAAAGTTAATAATAATATTAATATTTTTTGACGAGAAATTCATAAATTTTATTTATAATAAATAAGACTTTTGCAGGATAAGAAAAAATTTGTAAAATGCAAATTTTTTTTCTATTTTTATTTTTTATATGATTTTTATTTTAGAAATAATTAAATTAAGTTTAGAATTATAATATTCTGGTTCAGTGTTTTTTAGTGCTTCAAGAATATTTATGTAGTTTTTTAAATAATTAGTATTTTGGCTTATCTCTTTTGCATATTTTATTTTTAATTTTTTAAATATTCTATTTTTATCATTAGGGTTTATATTTATTATCTCATCTACTATTAACTTTGATAAATACGAATTTGTCCTATATATTTTTTCTAATTCTAAAATACTTTCCACTTTTCAACTAGGTAATAATTTTTTCATTTCGGTTATTCTAGCTACTATCTCTTTTGGATTTGAAAGATATGTATTTCAATCTTTATCTGTCGGAGCACATTTTTCCTTGATATATCAATTTGATAAAAGTTTTTTCATTGAATCAACTCTGAATCTATAATCTATCAAATGTTCTAATTCATGTATAATAGTACTATTCAAGTCATTTAAACTATCTTTTTTAAAAAGGTTTATATTAATGTGTGTATATTTTCACAATTTTGTTAAAGGATTAACAAAAGCTAAATTGTAAGTTCATTTAGAATCCTTTCCTTGATAAAATAAATTTACAACTGTTAATTTTCATATTATTTCTTTTTGTTTTTTTAATAACTCGTCTACTTCTTTTTCTAAATCATTTTCATTTAGAGGTTTTCATTTTTCAATATAAAAGTTTTTTGTTAAATCCTTTAATTTTTCTCTATGCTCTTTAGAATTTATTTTTGTTAAATGCCATTTTTTAGCATTTTCTGTAGCAGGGACAATAACTTTATCAATATATTCAATAGTTTCTTCTTGATTAATTAAAATATTATTTATATTTCTATGTTTTTCAAAACTTACACCATCTCATAATTCTAAGATGTTTTTCTTGATTAAATCTACAGGAATTATTACTACAATTCATTTTTCTTTATATTTGATTATTTTATCTCAAATTCTATCTAACTCTCATCTAAATAAAAAATCGTATTTATCTTTATCTCTATAATTAACTTCTTTTTCATACTTTTTGTCTTTTATTCAACATCACTCATTTTTTAATTCTGCTCACATAATCAATAAAGTTAGAAAATAAATTTGACAAATCTAATTTTGTCTGCAACATCATATCATATCAGAAAGGTCAAGAATTTGACTAGTAAAAAAGTTAAAATAAAATTTTCTAAAATAGAATGTTTTCATTAGAATGTAAACATTCTATTTTAATTTGTTTTTTTGCATTATAATGTAAATATATAAAAAATATTAATATGAGAAAAGAATTATTTTTCTGATTTATGAATTAGAAATGTTTTACTTTATAACTTGATAGATTATATTCTTAATTTTGAGTAGAAAATGCTTATTAAATTTTGACTTTAGCTTAGAAAAGATTAAACTAATCGTGAAAAATTCCAATATATCTATATTTTTCACGATTAGTTTTCATTTTAAAAATATGATAAATCAAATTACAAAAGATAAGGTTTCTAAACTTTTTGAAGAATTTAAAGCTATTAGTCAATGAAAAGAAGTTGCTTTGAAAGAAATAGCTTTGGTAGAAATTCCAGAAATGGTTTATAATTCAAATGCAATAGAAAATTCTACTTTGAGTTTAAAAGATACAGAAGATATTTTGATTTTTAATATTATAAAAAAAGATCATAATATTAGAGAAATTTATGAAGCTAAAAATTTGGCTGAAATTACAAAACAGCTTTTAGAAGATAAAACAGAAAAACTGTCTATTTCATTGATTTTAGATTTGCATAAAATTTTATTAACTCAAATAAATAATAATTTTGCATGAAGATTTAGAAGAAATTCAGAACGGGTAAGAATATGAACATATTTGTGAGCAAACCCTGATTTTGTAGATAATTTGATGCAAGAATTATTAAGAGATTATAATAATGGGAGAGAAACTTATTTTTTAGATAATATAGCTTATTTTCATGCTGAATTTGAAACAATTCATCCATTTTGTGATTGAAATGGGAGAATTTGAAGAATATTGATAAATTGGCAACTTATGAAATTTTGATATCCTCCAATTATAATTCAAAATAAAAGTAAAAAACAAGATTATTATCCAAATTTTCAAATATACCAAAATAAAAATAAATTTGATTCTTTCACAGAACTTTTTGCTTTACTATTAATGGAATCTTTGCATAAAAGAATATCTATGTTAACGGCAAAAAAAATAATTACTTTGAGTGATTGGTGTAAGAAAAACAACAAAAATGTTTCAAGTTATCTAAATAAAGCAAAAAGACAAACTATTCCAGCTTTTAGAATTCGTGAAAAATGGTCTATTTCTGAAGATTTTCACGATTAATTTAAATTTAAAATATAAAATAATCAAATTTTATCTAATTTTGTAAGTATTTCAGCTTACTTTTTACTGTTTTTAGCTGTTAATTTTACTAAACTCATTTTTAGATAATTATTTAGAACAATTTTATGAGTTTTTAAGTCCAAGTTTTGAATCTAACAAAACTGGTCGGATTTGAAACGGGACGATAGATATTTACAAAGAAAAACTTGATTTTAGAAAAGCTTTTGTCATTATAGTTAGTACAATTTCTATTTTACTTTTTAAATTATTTTAGAGTATGAATACATTTTGAAATATTCTCAAAATTACTACTTTTGGAGAATCTCATTGAATTGCAGTTTGAGTAGTTATTGACTGATTTCCAGCTTGATTTACTGTTGATGAAGAAAATATTAGACAAGAGCTTGATAGAAGAAAAACAGGACAATCAAAACTTGTGAGCCAAAGAAAAGAAGTAGAAGAATTTCAAATAGTTTCTGGAGTTTTTGATTGAAAAACAACAGGACATCCAATAACTATTTTAATTTATAATTCTGGACAAAAATCTGGAGATTATGAAAACATCAAAAATCTTTTTAGGCCAAATCATGCAGATTTGACTTACTACCAAAAATATGGAATCAGAGATTATAGATGAGGTTGAAGAAGTTCAGCTCGTGAAACTACTTCAAGAGTTTTGGCTGGAGCTTTGGCAAAACAATTTTTGAAAGAAAAGTTTGGAACAGAAATTTTTTGATATACTTTGCAAATTGCAGATATTAAAGCAATAAAAAAAGATTTTGAAATAATAGAAAATAATGAAATAAGAACTTGTGATGAAACAGTTGCTGAAAAAATGGTTGCAAAAATTAAAAAAGTAGCTAGTATCTGAGATACTATTTGAGGA
>JBBILU010000047.1:0-7551 GCA_037444775.1 Candidatus Altimarinota bacterium | reverse complement strand
AAAAGCAGTTAATCTGCTTGTAAAATTGTTTGCATTTATGCTTGTTTGTGTTGATTAAGGAAGTTACAAACATCTCCCTGATAGCATATAAACCTAACGAATTCTCCTAATAGAAACCAAAAATAACCCCATTTTTAGTGGGGTTATTTTATTTTTTTTTGCTTAAAAGTCAATTTTTTCGGATTACCTTTCAATATTTTATAAAGATTCTTATTCTTTTGGAGAATTTTCTATTTCTAATCTTTTAAAAAATACATAAGAAAATACCAGCATAAAAACTCAAAAAAAAGTTGAAATCACAGAAGTTGCTAAAGATTCTAAGACATAAGAAATACTAAACATATATTCTTTCAAAATAAGTATCCCATTAATTACATCTTTCAAATGATTTCCAGTTTCTGTAATTTCTGAACTTCAAGATCAAGGAATTATTGCTCAAATTACTCAATTCAACATAGAACTTAAAACAGATGTAATTATTAAAATAAGAGCAAAATTTCAAAAGATTCTCCATAGTTTTGATTTAGTTATAGAAATAGAGAAATTAAAATTTTCTTTTGTATATTCATTTTTATCAACTGCTGAATAAATAGAAAAAGTAGATCTTAATCATCTATAAATTGCTATAATTACAAAACTTAAAATAGAGAAAATAAAAATTATTCAAGCTATTTTATTTAATAAACTATTTTCTAATACTGTTCAAAAAATAAAAACCAATCCAGCAACAATAAAAACTAAAAAAGGAATTAAAAAAACATAAGCAAAAATATACCAATAAGTTTTAAATGATTTCAAAATATCTCAAAACGAAGAAATAATATTTTCTTTACAATTAATATTTTCTCAAGAATAAGCTTGTTTTATAGATTTAACTGTTCAAATAAAAAATGGAATATACAAAATAAGTATAGAAATTATTCATAAGATAACTAAAACAACTGACAAAGTTAAATTTGCAACTCAAAAATTTTCTAAAATCATACTAGGATTTAATTGTTCTGAGGCTATATTTTGAACTTTTGATAAAGAAGTTCAAACAAAGAATATTAATCCAAAAAATAAAATAAAAAATATTATATATGATAAGATATTATACAAAAATAACGGAATGAATAAGTGTTTAAAATTTCATTTTAGTAAAATAAAACTTTGATCTATTCTATCAAAAAATTTTTCTTTTGCTTCCATAAAAATTAATTTTAGTATGTAAAATATTTGCAATTAATTTGCAAATGTAATATTATATATTTGTAACTAGATTACAACTTTATTTTTTAAAAATTTTTTATTTGAAATATTTATGATAAACTATTAAATAAAATTCCAAGTAAAAGTGAATTTTGAAATAGGGATGATTTAGACAATTACTTAGAACAATACATTAAAGTAATTACAGAAATTTATTGAATTGAAAATATCTGAATATCTACAATTGATGCTTTAAGAAAATGATTATTATTATTAATTAATACTCGTGATAATGGTTCTTCTGTAGAACAACTTAAACTTTTATTCAATAAAGATGATTCATATTTAAATATTATGCTAAAAATGTGTAATGATGATTTCATAAAAAAAAGTCTATTGGGTTCAATGGAAACAGCCTCAAAAGAAAATACATACTTTTTATTAAGTACAATGGAAAGTGTTTTTAAGTATTTAGAGAAAGTTATTAATGAATTAGATACTTTTTGAGAAAAAAAAGATGAAGGTATTGCTTTATAAAAACACAAAAAAGGAGTTTCAGATATATCTGAAACTCCTTTTTCCTGACTTCAAGAGATTGTGCCTATGTGTAAAAGCAAAAATGGCTTTAAATAAGGTTTTTTAAAAAAACCAGAAATGTTGTGTCTATGATTTTTTGATAATTGACTATGTTAAGCTATTTTTTCAAAAAATCTCTTGAAGTCAGGAAACAAGTTCTGTTAGAGGAATTATTTAAAAATCTGTTTAGAATTCTAAACAGATTTTTTTATTATATCTAATACTTTTTCAAAAACTTCTTCTTTGTTTAATATAGAAGTATCAATAACATAATCACTATATTTTTCCCACTCAATATTTTCTTGAATTGCTGCATTTTTTCTTGCTAAATAAACTTCTTCTTCAACTTCTTCTCATCTTGTTTTTAGTCTTTCTATAATTTTTTCATGATGAATTGTAAGAAAAATTGTACTAAAATTTTTTCTTAATTCTGGATTAGAAACAAGTAACTTTTTTAGTCAAATTAAATCTATTTCTTTTATTACTACAAATCATTTTTCTATTCCATTTTCTATTAAATCTTTGAACTTTGTACCATAATAATATTCAAGTCAATAAACTTTTGCATATTCTATAAATTCTCAAGCATTTATAGAATATTCGAATTCTTCTTTACTAACAAAATGAGCATCAACTCAATTTGTTTCAAAATGTCTTATTGGTCTGCTTTTATATGAAAGTGGAAATTTTACATTTTTCAAATTCGCATTTTTCAAATTTTCTATCAAAGTTCATTTTCCAGCTCAAGAAACTCAAGCTATAAAGTAAATATGTCAGTTCATTATTTTAAATATTTTTTTGAAGAAATAAGTCCACTAATTCCTCAAACAAGTCAAAAAATTAGAAATTCAATTATAAAAATTATGAAGTAGCTTCAGATAACAAAACTGAAAGAATATTCATTTCAAAGAATAAAGCTAGTATTTTTTAAAGTAAAATAAAATAAGATCAAACTTATAAAAAATGATAAACTAGAATAAATTAATCATTGTAACCCAAAAGGTCAATAAATGAAAAATTTACTTCATCAAACAAGTCTAGTTATATAAATTTCATCTTTAAAATAATAAACAAAATTTCAAATTATAGAATAAATAATTATTCAAATGGAAAAAATAAAAACTCAAATAATTATGTATAAGCTAATTTGTAGAGTATTTAAAACATTTATAACTTTTGTAATTTTAGTATATTGGCTTTTATAATCAGAAAAATAAAGTCATCCTCATTCTTCCGTTGTTTCTAGAGTTCCAAATAAAAAACTTTTGCCTTCAATTTTTTCGTTTATTTTAGAATAATCACTAATGTTAATATTAGACAACTCAATAGTTGCAGGTAGAGGATTTGTTTTTTCAAGAATTTGAACCAATTTAGGATCTTTTTTCTTTAATAATGCTAAAGCATCCTCTTTACTTTTATAAATAACCAAAATATTTTTGTTTACTTCTTTTATAGAATTCATCAAAGAAACAACATCATTAGAATTTTTATCATATTTTTCTTCTAAATATAGAGAAATACTAAGTTTATTATTAACTGAATCAATTAATTTCAAACTAACATTATGTAAAACAAGCAAAATATTAATAAAAAACATTAACAATGTTAAAACTAATATAGAGGAAAAACTAAGAAATTTGTTTCTTAAAATATTTTTTAGTGAATATTTTAATATACGAATAAACATAATAAAAAAAGTTACTTAATAAAAATATAGCTAGAAATTAACTGTTTTTTTGATTTTATCAAGATTTTTTTAAAAATATATTTAAATAAAAAAATAGCTTTGATTTTTTGGAACAAAAATATATAATTCACAAAATGAAAAAGTAATTTTATAATAACACAAAGATGATAGAACTAAACTCAAAAATAATTAATAAAAGTAATAGAACTAAAGCTCTTTCAAGAATAATAAATTTAGGAGAAGATTTAGAACTTTTTATTGTAATTGCGTGTAAAGATGAGAATTTTATAGATTTACTTGTTAGTAAAATACTTGATTTTACAGTTGATAAAATTTCTAAAACTAGAGCTTATGCTGATTTTTCACAAGTATTAGAAAATATTAATACAATTATAAAAACTTGGGATATAGAACCTTGAGAAGAAAAATTAAGTGTAATAATTTGAATTCTTAATTGAAAGGAATTTTTATTTTCTAACATTTGAAATTCTTCTTGTTATCTTATAAAAAATAATTCTTTAATAGAGGCTACTGATAAAGACGAGAAAAAATCAGAATTTTCATATATTTCTAATTGAGATTTACAAAACTCTGATATTATAGTTTTGAGCAATAGGAGGCTTACAACCTTTTTATCTGAGAGTGATTTTTTGGATGCTGCTGAAACTGGATCAATGGAAAAATTTAATGATTCCATTGAATATGTTATTATTGAGGAACAAATCCAAAAAAGTATTTCTTTGATTTCTTTCACTTACAAAGCCGAGAATAAAGAAGATAGTAATCAATTTTATTCTAAAGTAAAAGACTCATTTTACAAAGCTATGGACAATAATTTTAGTAAAAGAATTTTAGCAATTTTTATGATTTTGAAAGATAAAATTTCAATGCAATCAAAAATGGTAAAAAATATTTTATTTATTTCATGAATTCTAGTTTCTATATTTTTTATGTATTTAATAATTAGTTCCACGGTAGAAAAAACTAGCAATACAAAAACTGTTTTAGAAAGCAAGAATTATCTTCAAGAAGCAAAGGCTTATCTAAAAGTTGCAACGGAGAATATGTGAAATCAGGATGTTTTTGACTTAAATATCAATAAAACGGAAGAATTAGTAAAAATAATAGAAGAAAAAAAGTTATTTCTAAGTGATATAACTTTATTAAAAAATAATATTGCAGAAGTTAAAAAAACTTTTAACTGAATAGAATCTTTTGAAGAAAATGATAGCAAAATAGTTCAAAAAATTGACTCAAAAGATTGAATAAATCTTTTGGCAATAGACAGAAAAATTTATATAGTGTGAAAGAATTATGTAACTTGACCTATTGTAACTTGACAAAGTTACAAAAAGTACAGTTTTGATAAACTGGATTCTGGAGATGAATTTATTAATTCAACAGTAATTATGTGAGAAATCGCTATAGTTACAAAAAAATGAAATATTATAATGTTTAATAGAAATGGAAATTTCAGATTCAGTAATGTTTTATGACAAGATAAATGGGAAACATCTAATATAATTGATTCTTTTTGAAATAATATTTATTTATTATCAAAAGAAGAAAACCAGTTATATAAACACATTAAATCTGGAAATTCTTTTACCAAATGAAGCTGATATTTAACTAAAGAAGATTCAAAAAGTATCTGAAGTATTATAGATATTGCAATAGATTGAGGTTTTTATATGTTAAAAAAGGATTTAACAATAGTAAAATTTTTCTCAAGTCCAACTTATAGACTTGAAAGTATAGTATTAAATAAATTACCAAACAATTATAATTTGGATTCTGAGAATACCAAGATAGAGATGAAAACTAGACCAAATTTGGCTTATGTTTACATACTTTTGAATAATAAAGTTTTTGTATTTAAGCCAAATAGTTTGAGATATCAAGACACCAAAAGTTTACAATATATTTGACAAATAGAATGACTTAATTACAAAATAAAAGATTTTTACATTCCTTATGACTGAGAATTAGTAATTTTAAATGAGAATTGAGTCTATAAGGTTTCTTTTGAAGTTAGTGATGATAAAATATTATTGAAATAAAAAGACCTCACTCTACCCTCTCATATAAGGAGATGAATAACACAAATTTGGAATATTATAACTAATTATAAAATTATGTTTCTGATAAAATGATGAAATGAGCTTTCTTGAACTGTAAAAATTTGAGGTTCTAAGAATGCAGTATTACCTATAATTGCAGCTTGTTTGCTAATAAAATGAAAAGTTAAATTAACAAATGTTCCAGAAATTTGAGATGTAGTTACTTTTATTGAAATTTTATCTGAAATTTGAGTTAAAATTAATTTTTCAAATAATATTTTAGAAATTGATTCTACAGAAATCAAACATACTAATTTTGATTTAGAAAAAATAAAAAAAATAAGAGTTAGTATTTTACTTCTATCACCTCTTTTGAAAAGAGTTTGAAAGATTTCTATTCCAAATCCTGGTTGATGCAATTTATGAAAAAGACCAATAGAAGACCATTTAAAATGACTTGAGACTATCTGATATAAATATTCTTATAACTGAGCTGATATATTTTTAGAATGAGTATCAAGAATATGAAATTTGGTTGTTAATGCTTGATTTTGAGTTACTGTTACAGAAAATTTAATTGTTGCAAATGTTTTGAGAGAATGAGAAACTACTATAAAAATGTCAGCAATAGAACCTCATGTTATGAATTTGATAGATTTTCTTAGAGTATCTTGAGCAGATATAAAAATAAAATATGATCATACTATAATAATTAATTGAGTTTCTGAACTAAAAAGTAATTTTGATTTTGAAATAATTTCGGATTATATACAATCTGGGAGTTATATGATTATTTGAGCTTTAGCTTCAAAAGAATTTATAACTATCCAGAATGCTAGAGTAGATGATTTATATTTTTTCATTTCAAAATTAAGAGAAGCTTGAGTAAAAGTTGAAACATTAGAAAATGACACAGTTAAAGTTTATAAGGCAGATGATATAAAAGTTGTAAATATTCAAACAAATATTTTTCCATGATTTCCAACAGATTTACAATCTCCTTTTGCAATATTAATGACAAAAGCAAATTGAATGAGTAAAATTCATGAAATTCTTTTTGAATGAAGATTAAATTGGTTAGTTGAACTGGATAAAATGTGAGCCCATACAACTATTTTGAATCCTCATGAAGCTATAATTTTTTGACAAGAAAAAAGATTAAAATGAGCAGAAGTTACAAGTTGGGATCTAAGAGCTTGATGTGCCGTTGTAATAGCTTGACTTATAGCAGATTGAGAGACAAAAGTTACAAATATAAAATATATAAAAAGAGGTTATGAAAATTTTGTAGAGAATTTAAAAAATCTTTGAGCAAATATTGATGAAATTCTTGAATAATCTTGAAAAATATGATTTAATAGTAGGGAATATATTTATTTCTTACTATTTTTTTATGAAAAAAATAATATTTTTAATAATTTGTTTACTTGGAATTCATCAAGTTTCTGCAGATACTTGAAGTTCAAGCTTTTCTCGGAATAATAACAATGTTAATTGTCCAAGCACTTTTTCTCATTGAGTTATTCATTATTGAGTTCCTGACTTAAATAACTTTTCTGCTCCAAGTTCTTGAACAGCAAATTGTACAACTCGTGCATATTATACAACTTATACAAAAAGCTTTACAAAATGAACTATTATTGCTTGTAATTCTTGAGATAAAGCTGTTTCTTTTTCTTGCTCTTGAAATAATTGTTCTTTGATTTGTCAACATTTTGATGATATTTCTCCTGGAGTGTGAATTACATATTCTCCTTCTTATACTTCTTGAAATTGGACAAATCAAGATATTACAGCAAATATTTCGTGTAGTGATATTTGAAGTTGATGTAATTGATCAACTTTTGAATATAGAATAGAAAATTCTAATTTTTCTTGTAATGATTGAGCTTGAATTTGGTTAAGTGGTCCAAGTGCTTCATTCTCAACATCAACTAGTTTAGTTAAATATATTTGTTTCAGAGCGAAAGATAATGCATGAAATGGGTATGTTTATTCAGGTATTTCAGAAATAAGAATAGATAAAACCGTACCAAC
>JBBILU010000046.1:0-8315 GCA_037444775.1 Candidatus Altimarinota bacterium | reverse complement strand
TTTGGATTTACTGGAAAAAATTAAAAAATCTGAAAATAATGAAGTGATGATTCGCAAATTTGGTTTTGGTTTAAATACTTGAATAACAAGAGAAAAAAAACTTAGTGATATTTTTCCTGATGTTAAAGAGATTATTGTTGATAAAAAAATTATTTTTGAAAATGAAAGATTTATTATATAGATTTCTGCTCAGTAACATAAACAAAAATAGTTGATTTTTGTTCAATCTATTTTATAATATACAAAATTTATTTTTTTATAAAAAAGTATGATAAATAGAAAGATTTTAAATTCAATTAATTCTTGGCTTTGAAAAGAAAAAATATTAATTTTGAAATGAGCAAGACAAGTTTGAAAAACAACTATATTAAAAGAAATTCAAAAAAATCTTGAAAAAGAATGAAAAAAGTGTGCTTTTCTTTTTGCTGATGATATAAGTAATGAAAATATTTTTAAAAGTCCAGAAAATTTAATTTATTTTTTAGAATTAAAATATAATTTCAAAAATGAAAATTATTTATATTTGTTTGTAGATGAGTTTCAATATATAAAAAATGCTTGATTATTTTTGAAAAATATTTTTGATAAATATAAAGAAAAACTCCAAATTATTGTTTCTTGAAGTTCAAGCTTAGAAATAACTAAAAATACCGAATTTTTAACATGAAGAAATATTGAATTTTATATAGACAGAATTGATTTTAAAGAATTTTTTGAATTTAAGAACTCTTTGAAATTAAATTTTGATTTCACAGAATTTGAAGAATTAGAAAAATTTTATTCTATTATGAAAGATAATTTAGATAATTATTTTTTTGAATTTTTATCATTTTGATGATATCCAGAAGTAGTTAAATCAAATACAGAGAAAGAAAAAATAGAAATTTTAGCTTCTATTTACAAAAATTATATAGAAAAAGATATTATTCATTTTTTAAAAATTGATAATATTGGAGCTTTTAATAATTTAATAAAAATACTTTCTTCTCAAGTAGGAATTTTACTAAATCAAAGTGAATTAGCAAATACTCTTTGAATTTCAAGAAATACAGTTATAAAATATTTGGATATTTTAGAATGAACTTTTATTTTTTCTTATATAAAGCCATTTTATACAAATATAAGAAAAGAACTTAGTAAAATGCCTAAAGTATTTTGTGAAGATATGGGAATACTTTCATATATTTTATGAAAAAATTTTACTTTAAAAAATGAAATAGATTTGTGAGTTTTTGTAGAAAATTTTGCTTATAAAAAACTTTCAACTACAAGTAAATACAATAATCTATATTTTTATCAAACTATTTCTAAAAGTGAAATAGATTTTGTTTTAGAAAACTTTGAAAAGAATTTAAATATTTTTGAAGTAAAATATAGAAATAAAGTGAAAATTCCAATAATATTTTCTAATTTTTCTGATAATTATAAAGAAAAATGCTTACAAAGAATAATTGTAACAAAAGATATTTTAAAGAAAGATTGAGATGTTTTATTTATTCCAGCAAGTTTGTTTTGATTATGTAATATTTAGAGATTATGAAAAATATAGAAAGAAGTTTTTGGGAAAGTTTTAAAAGGTTTTTTGAGCCTTATAAATATAATAAAAAAGTTTTTAATAGATGATTTTTTGTAGCTTTTTTAATGAAAAATTATTTTTGAAAATTTTAGCTTGAAAATTGAATGAGAAAAAGTTTTGGCTTTGATCTGAAATTCTTGATGAGGAAAAACAACTTTAATAAAACTACTTGCTTGATATATAAAAGCAGATTCTTGAGAAATATTAGTTGATTGACAAAAATTATCTGAAACTAGTCTAAAATCATATTATCAAAATATTTGATATTTAACTCAAGAACCAAGTGTTTTTGACGGAACTATTTTAGAAAATTTGTTGTATGGAGTGGAGCAACCTCACCCTACCCTCTCCTTAAAGGAGAGGGATAACACAAATCCCCATGCCTTCGGCATCCCCCTTGATAAGGGGGACAAGAATAGAGGTAGAGATGTTTGGCAAAAACATCTTGAAAATATTATTTCTCTAGCAAAATGTGAATTTATTTATGATTTACCAAAATGAATTGAAACTGAGATTTGAGAGAGATGAGTAAGACTTTCTGGATGACAAAGACAAAGATTAGCTATTGCTAAAATTATGTTGAAAAATCCTAAAATAATTTTTCTTGATGAACCAACTTCAGCTCTTGATAGTTTTTCTGAAGAACAAGTCAGTGAAAGTTTACATAATTTATTTGTTTGAAGAACTGTTATTATTATTGCTCACAGGTTACAAACAGTAAAAAAAGCTGACAAAATTTTAGTTCTTGAAAGCTGAAAAATAGTTGAAGAATGAAATCATAATTCTTTAATTGAACAAAATTGAATTTACAAAAAAATGCTTGATTTGCAAAGTGGGTTTTAGATTTTAGTAAATTTAGAAAATTTTTCAGCCACTTCCCTTCTAATATCATTATTATGAAATTTCAACAAATCATCATTTATTATTACTCAAAAAGGTTTTCAGAGCTTTTCGTAAGTTCTGAGAGTTTTTGGTAAAAATATTTTCTTCAGAAAAATATCTAACTTTTTTGTTATTCCAATAATTCCTTCTTCTCTAAGGAGAGATCTAGAGTGATGTATTATTTCCTTTTTATTTTCTTCTATAACTTCTTTGAAATCTCAGAAGTTTCACCATTTAGAATTTATTTCTATAAATTTCTCATAAGTATTATTTTTGCTTAAAATCGGCTTAAAATACAAAATCCAAAAAAATAAATATGGATCACGAAGTAAAACAAATTTATAAAAATCCATTCAATTTGTTGTTGAAAAAAAACTAAGACAAAATCTTCAAGCATGTTTTCTAGATGTTTTTCTAACAAAAAGAATTTGGAAAATAAAAGTAATTAAAATTCTATTTAGCCACATATAATTTGGCTTTGTAACAATATATAAATCAATATCCGAATCTTGTGTTGCAGAATTCATTGCAACAGAATTTCACACTCAAACCATTTCAAGTCAAGGAATCCATTTTATAAGTTTTATATATTTTTTAGTTTTTTCTAAAAAATTTCTTTCTATTTCACTTTGTTTCTCTTTAATTTGAAACATTTCTTTGAACTTTTCTAAATCTAGGTTTGTATAATTTTGCATAAAAATATTTATAAATAATTAGGTTTAATTTTACTCAAGAAATCTTTTTTGTAAAAGAAAAGTTTTATTTTTAAAGTTAATTCATATAATTAGGAAAATTAATTTTTAACTAACAAATATGCTTTACATTGTAGCAACACCAATTTGAAATCTTTGAGATATTACTTACAGAGCAATAAAAATTCTTTGAGAAGTTGATTTAATAGCTTGTGAAGACACTAGAACTTCTAGCACTTTACTAAATCACTATTGAATCAAAAAAACTCTAATTTCTTTTCATTCACATTCTTGAGTTACAAAAATTGATAAAATAATGTCTGAATTAAAATCCGGTAAAAAAGTTGCTTTAATTTCCGATGCTTGAACTCCTTGAATTAGTGACCCTTGATATGTTCTTATAAAAGAAGCTATTTTGCAAAATATAGAAATTGTTCCAATTCCTTGAGTTACAGCTTTTACAACAGCTTTGATGTGAAGTTGAATGCAAATGAATCACTTTTTGTATTTAGGTTTTTTACCAATAAAAAAGTGAAGACAAACTTTATTTACAAAATTAGCTAAAGAAAGAGAAGAAACTATTGTAATTTATGAATCTGTTCATAGAATTTTAAAAACTCTTGATGATTTAGAAAAATATTTTTGAAAAGAACACAAAATTGTTGTAGCTCGTGAACTAACAAAAAAATTTGAAGAATTTGTTAGAGGAACAGTTGAGGAAGTCAAAATTTATTTTGCTGAAAATATTTGAAAAGTAAAATGAGAATTTGTAGTTTTGTTTTAACTCTCTATCCCTACCCCTTTCCTTTGAAGGAGAGGGAAAAACACAAAATATTGCTAAAAACATTTTGTAATTAAAAAATTTATGGAAATTTGAAATTCTCTTAGAAGAAATAAAACTGAAGAAATTGTTATAAAATCTATTATTTGGAATACAATAATAGATATTTTTAAGAAAGAAAAAAATGTTGATTTAACAGAATATTTGGTTTCTATAAAGCTAAAATGAAAAAATATTTTAATAAAAACAAGTAAACCAATAATAAATTTGGAATTATATAATTTCAAGTGAGATATAGAAAAGATTTCAAGTGAAAAAATAAAGAAAGTTTGACTAAAGTTTAAAGAATTTGAATTGAAGTTTTTTTAATTGCAAAAAAATTTTATTCTATATAATTCGATTATATTTTAAAAATTAATTAGAAAAAAATGAAAGTTTGAATTGTTTGATTACCTAATGTTTGAAAATCTACTTTGTTTAATGCTTTGACAAAAAATTATTCAGCAGATGCTCAAAATTTCCCTTTTTGTACAATAGAACCAAATATTTGAATTGTAAATGTTAATGATTTTAGACTTGAAAAAATTAGAAAAGCAGTAAATGGACAAAAAATTATTCCTACAAATTGTGAATTTATTGATATTGCTTGAATTGTAAAATGAGCAAGTCAATGAGAATGACTTTGAAATAAATTCTTGGCAAATATTCGTGAAGCTAATGCAATACTTCAAGTTGTTAGACTTTTTGAAGATAGTGAAATAATTCATGTTCACGGAAAAGTTGATCCAAGATCAGATATAGAAATTATTAATTCTGAGCTAATTCTAGCAGATATTGATACAATAGAAAAAAGAATTTTAAAAGATTGAAGAAAAGTTAAATCAGACAAAAAAATAGCTGAACAATTTGTAACTATAGAAAAAGTTTTGAAATATTTGAATGAATGACATTTGGCTTCAAGTCTTGAATTAACAGAAGAAGAAAAAGAACATATTTATGATTTGCATCTTTTAACAAACAAAACTTTTGTTTATTGATGTAATGTTTCAGAAGATATGATGGATACTTCAGAAGAAGAACTTAGAAAAATTATTTGAGTTCCAGAAAAATTTAGAGTTGTTCCAATTTGTGCTAAACTTGAAGCTGATATGATAGAAATGGACGAAGAAGAAAGAAAAAGTTTTTTAGAAGAAATGGGATTAATTACAACTTGACTTGATAATTTAATCAAAGCAAGTTTTGATGCACTTTGACTTCAATATTATTTCACAGCTTGAGAAAAAGAAGTAAGAGCTTGGACAATAGAAAAATGATTCAAAGCTCCACAAGCTGCTTGAGTAATTCATACGGATTTTGAAAAATGATTTATTAAGGCAGATGTTGTAAATTGGCATGATTTAGTTGAATTTGGTGGTTGGGCTTGAGCAAGAGAAAAGGCAAAAGTTAGACTTGAAGGGAAAGAATATATTGTACAAGATTGAGATATTATGTTATTTAAATTTAGTAGTTAGTTTATAAATATTCGATTTTTTAAAAAAAGAAAAAGAATTCAAAAAGCCAACAAAAAATACAATTAGATTAAAAAATATTTGATATATTTTAGCTTTTTAATTAGCTATATTTACTCATTTTTCGTACAAAAAATCAGGTGAAACATCAGCTCAAGTTATCCAAGTAACAGTGTTTCATTTAATACTAAACATTTTGAAAATATCTTTTTGCTTTAATGGTCTAAATATTAAAGAATTATTTTCTAAAAATGGACTCATATCAAAAGATTTTTCAACTCAATTTTCAAAAGTTAATTTTAAAATATAATCTCAAATTTGAGAAGCTTGTTTTACAAAATGCATATTTTATTTTTTAGAAAATAAAGGATCTATTTTTTTAGGTGTTTTCATATTTTGTGCTGTATTCCAAGCCTCTAATAATTCTTCATTATATAATTCGGACCAAGATAAAACAAGTTTTTCAATCTTTGTTGGAAGATTTCATTCTAAAATTTTTAAATCTTTTATAGAAATATAGCAACTATAATCATTATAAACTACATGAAAATGAGGTGGATTATGATCATTCCAGTAAACATATATTTCTATTCAGAAAAATTCAGATAACTTCGGATTCATAAAATAATTCTGTTAAAAAATACTTTTTAAGTATATATAAAAAATTTTATTTTCAATACATATTTTTTATAATTTCATAAAGTTTTGGATTTTGATCTTTGATATGTAACTTTCATTTACTTTCTAAATTTTCTACTAAAATGGCTTCAAGTCAAAGCTTTTTTGTAAATTCATCAATAAGTTTTACTCAAATTTCTTCTGTTTTAGCTTCTACTTCAATATCATATTTTTCTCAAAACTCATGAATATCTAAATCTAAGACAAATTTGTTTCAATGAAATTCAGTTGCATATTTGCTTCTTTTACACTTAACAATATAAATAATTTGCAAATCTTTTTTATTGTATCAAAATTCAGCTAATTTTTCATCTATAGAATCTCAATAAAATTCATCTGTTTCATAACTTTTTCCTCTTTCTTGAACTTTCAATTCAAGTTTAGAATTTCTACTTCTCAGTTTTATTTGGTGAGTTTTATTAAGATACATTCTAAAATCAGGATAATCAAAATATTTATCAATTACTTCTTCTTCAGATTTCAAAACAAAATTATTTTTAATAATTTCTAAATCTTTCTTTGTTAATTTAAATGTTTTTTCTATTTCTTTGAACATATTTTATTTTTATAAAGCTAAAACTGTTTCTTCATTTATCCAATTTTCATATCTTTCATTAGCTTCTAAATTTATTTTCATAACACAAGGAAGTTAATAAGAATGTAGTTTTTCTATTTCAATATTTAAAAGATTCGAATTCTCTTTTCTTGTTTTTGACAATAAAACAACTTCATTATCATTTTCTAGATTTCATTTCCACCAGTAAGAACTTTGAATCGGGAAAAGGTTGTAACAAGCAATTAGTTTTTTTCAAGTAAATTTTTTCAAATACTTTTAGCTTCCTCTTCATCTTTACAAACAGTATAAATTCATATAAATCACATAAAATTATTTGTTAAAAAATAAACTTTCTTCATAAAACATAATTGCTTCTTTATCAAGATTTCAAAGTAATTTTAAGTTTTCTAAAGAAAAAATACTATAAATATTCCTGATAATTTTGGGCAGAAGATAAAAATCTAATTATATAGACTGTCTTTTTCACATAGCTAATTTTGTAAAAAACTTTATATGTTTTTAAAGAAATCATTCTATATCACTCAAAAACTTCCGGATACATTTCTGGAAAAATTTGAAGTGAAAAAATTTTTGATTCAATTTTATTAAAAAGTTTTTTAGTGATATTTATATCTTCTGTTTCTGAATATATAAAACTAAGAATGTAATCTCTATCTTGAATAAATTCAGGCAAAATTTCTAATTTGTACATTTTCATTTTTATTTAAAGTCTCTAAAAAATTTAGTCCCATAAAATAGCTTTCTTCAAAAGAATAACTTTTTCATGTTTTTTTAAAATTATTTTCAGCTTCTTTTATTTTTTGTAATGCTTTTAAATCAGAACCTACAATGAAATCTTTCTTTTCTTTTTTATACATAAAAATACAGTTAATTTATAATTAATAATAATATTAGCTAAGTTTAAATTATATTCAATTTTTTTTTATTTTTTCTTTTTATTAAATAAATAATAAATAAATCAAACAATTACAACAAAAATTATTGATCACAAAAGTAATTCTTTAGAATATTCTTTGATAAGTTCTTGGTTTTCTCAAGCAATATATCAAACATACATAAGTGCTAAATTCCAAAGTCAAGCTCAAAGTCAAGTATAAAACAAAAATTTTGGAATATTCATTTTAAAAACTCCAGCTGGAAGAGAAATAAGTTGTCTAATAACTGGAATAAGTCTACCTATAAAAGTAGTTATAACTCAATGTTTTTGAAAAAAAACATTTGTTTTATTATAATGCTCTTCTTTTATAAAGAAAAATTTTCAATATTTAGAAATAAGAGTTCTTACAATCTTTTCTCACAAAAAAAATCATAATGCATAATTAATACTTGCACCGAACAAGGCTCATAATGTTCCAACTAAAAGTGCTATTGAGAAATTCATCTGCCCAATACTTGCTAAGTATCAAGCAGGAAGCATTGCAACTTCACTAGGAAAAGGAAAAAAACTAGATTCAAGAACCATCATAATAAAAATTCCTAAATATCCTAAATCACCAACTATTCAAACAATTAAATCAATAATTTCGTGCATAAAAAAAATTAATAAAACAATAATTTCTAACTAAAAATATTTATTGTCTAGTTTCAAATCCGAGCAGTTTTGTTAGATTCAAAACTTGGA
>JBBILU010000045.1:0-8681 GCA_037444775.1 Candidatus Altimarinota bacterium | reverse complement strand
GCAGATGGTATAAATAATGTTTTCCTTCGTGGTTGTTCTGCAGGTACTGGTATTAACACAGGTTTGTTCACATTGGACTTGTCTTGGCATTCTGGGTATCAGTACAGTGGTGTTGGGTTTCGTTGTGTGCAGTAATTTTAGAACTTACACACTTGTAGAATGTTTTGAAAGGTAAGAAAGTCAATTTTCCTTCGTGGTGGTAATGCGAATAATGGTGATAACACAGGTTTGTTCACATTGAACTTGAATTGGAATTCGGGGAATCAGAACAAGAATGTTGGGTTTCGTTGTTGTGAGTAATCTTTAAAAATTTAGTTTTTTGTTTAAAAAAGCGATTTTAAGAACAGAATAATAAAAAGATGAAATATAAGATTACAGATTTCTTTCCTGTTTGCCTAAAGGCAACAAAGTATGAAAAAACAGTAGAGACAAGGCAATGCCTTGTCTCTACTGTTTTTTCAAGAGATTGTTTTTTTCTACATTTCTAAAACTTTTTTTTGCCTTTATATAAATTTTTCTTATATTTTAAAATATACTTTAATATTTAAAATAAAAATATGTGAAAAACAATTTATTTGAAAGATTATAAAAAACCAAAATATTTGGTAGAAAAAGTTGACTTAGCTTTTGATTTACAAGATAATGTGACTATTGTTAAAAACAAAGCAATTTATTATAGAGATTTAGATTTAGAAGATGATTTAAACCATTCTTTAGCTCTTGATTGACAGCAGTTAAAATTAATTTGAATTTACATTGATAATATAGAATTATTAGAAAATGAATATTTCTTTGAAGAAAATAAATTAATTATAAAAAAAGTTCCAGATAGATTTGAGCTTGAAATAATTACAGAAATTCATCCAGAAACAAATACAGAACTTGAATGACTTTATATGTCTAACTGAATTTTTTGTACTCAATGCGAAGCTGAATGATTTAGAAGAATTACATATTATCTTGATAGACCTGATGTAATGACAAAATTTAGTGTAAAAATAACAGCAGATAAATCAAAATATCCTTTACTTTTATCAAATTGAAATAAAATTGAGTCAAGAGATTTGGATTGATGAAAACATTCAGTTGTTTGGGAAGATCCGTTCAAAAAACCTTCTTACCTTTTTGCTCTTGTAGCTTGAAATCTTGATTTTATACAAGATGAATTTATCACAATGAGTTGAAGAAAAATAGATTTAAAAATATTTACTCAAAAACATAATATTTCTAGATGTGATTTTGCAATGGAATCTTTAAAAAAGGCTATGAAATGGGATGAAGATACTTTTTGATTAGAATATGATTTGGATTTATTTATGATTGTTGCTGTTGATGATTTCAATTCTGGAGCAATGGAAAATAAATGACTAAATATTTTTAATTCTCAAGCAATTTTAGCTTCACCAGAAACAACAACTGATTCAGAATATATTTATATTGAGAGAGTTGTTGCTCATGAATATTTTCATAATTGGACAGGTGATAGAGTTACTTGTAGAGATTGGTTTCAATTAAGTTTAAAAGAATGATTAACGGTTTATCGTGATGCGAGATTTACTTGAGATATGCACTCCAAAGCTGTTAAAAAAATTGAAGATGTGAAATATTTAAAAGATTATCAATTCAAAGAAGATGCAAGTCCAATTTCTCATTCAATTAGACCAAGTTCTTACGAAGAAATAAGGAATTTTTACACTGTTACAGTTTATGAAAAATGAGCTCAAGTAATTTGAATTTATGAAACTCTTCTTTGAAAAGAATGATTTAGAAAATGAATGGATTTATATTTCAAAAGACACGACTGACAAGCCGTTACAACTGAAGATTTTTTGAAAGCAATGTGAGATGCAAACGAAATAGATTTATCTCAAATGCAAGTTTGGTATGATGAGGCTTGAACTCCAATTGTAAATGTTGTAAGTGAATATGATAAAGAAAATAAAAAATTTAAAATAAGTTTTGAGCAAGAAATATCTAATAAAAAGCCATTCATTATTCCAATCAAATATGCTTTTATAGATAAAATTACAAAAAAAATTATAAATGAATGAATTTTGGTTTTGAAAGATTTAAAACAAGAATTTGTTTTTGAAAATGTTTCAAATGATATTTTGCCTTCATTACTTAGAGATTTTTCAGCTCCAATAAAACTAAATTATGATTATAAATTAGAAGATTATTTAGACTTGATAAAATATGAAACTAATGAATTTAATAGATTTGAAGCTTTTCAGAAATTAGCTTTAGATTTAATAATAAATGAAATAAATAATATTTGAGAAAATAATTTAGAGACTTTGAAGTGAGTTTTTGAAACTATTTTACTTGATGAAAAATTAGACATTTCTCTAAAAGCTGAAACAATAATTTTGCCTTCGGAAAGTTTTATTATAAGTTCAATTTGACAAAATATTAATCCTGAATTAGTAGCAGAAACAAGAGAAAAATTTATTAAATTCTTGGCTTTGAATTTAGAAAAAGAATTTATAGAAATTTATAATAAATTAAATACTTCTAAAGAATATAAAGTTGAATGAAAAGATATTTGAGAAAGAAAATTAAAAAATGTTTGTTTAAGTTATTTGAATTATGTAAAAAATTCAGAACTTGCTTATGAACAATACAAAAATTCAAATAATATGACTGATGTTATTTGAGCTTTGAAATGTTTAGTTAATACAAACTCAAAAGAAAAAGACTTAGCATTAGAAAGTTTTTATGAAAAATGGAAAGATAATAATAATGTTTTTACTAAATTTTTTAGTATTCAAGCTCTTAGTACAAATGAAAATACTTTAGAAAATATAAAACTTTTAGAAAAACATCCGAAATTTGATATAAAAAATCCAAATTATGTAAGGGCTTTGTATAATTCTTTTGCAATGTTAAACCTAAAAAACTTTCATAAATCTTCTTGAGAATGATATGAATTCATAGCAAATAAAGTTATAGAAATAGATTCTTTTAATTCTCAAATAGCAGCAAGATTATCAAAAACTTTGATAAATTGGAAATTACTAGAACCAAAAAGATGAGAATTATTAAGAAAACAATTAGAAAGAATTTCTAAAGTTCCAAATCTTTCTCCAGATACTTCAGAAATAATAAATAAAGCTTTGTAAAATAAATTTTGAAAAAGAAGTTTTTTATGTTATTATAAAACTGTTTAAAAACTATTTTAAAAAATTATGTGATTAAATGATTTATCTTATGATATAGATTGACAAGATGAATGATTGTTAATGTGAAATATTTCTGAGCAAATTAGTGAAATTTATAAAGAAGAAATCAAAAAATCATCTTCATGAATTCAAAGAACAAGAAAAGATGAGAAAAAAGCTAAAAAACAAGATGTACTTTTAGCTAATTTTCTAGTGAAAATTTTGCTTGATAAAAAATACGATATTGTTCTAGAAGTTTTATTTAAAGCAATGGATTCTTGAGTTCCTTCAAATTTAATCTTGTGAATTTTATCTTTGATTTATATAGAAATAAGTAATCATCTAAGAGATACTTTAGGGAAAGAAAAAATAAAATATGACTTTTATTCAGAAAGTACTTTAAAATTTTCTGATAATGATATTCCTGATGAAATAAAAAATAGAATCAATTCTTGGGTTGATGATATAATTGATATTGTAACTTTGAATCCATCAACAATTTATACAAATAAAATTATAAACTCAATAAAACATTCAAAAGAACTTTATACTTTTTGAGTAGATGTATTTATTTACTTTTTAGCAGAATCAAATGTTTATATAAGCAAAGAAAAAGCTTTAGATTACATTGAATTTATATTTAAAAAGCTAGTCTTAGAAAGACTAACTTCAGAAGATTTTTATTCTAAATTAGAGGAGATTTAATAAGGAAAATAACTTTTCACTCCAAAACTAAAAAACTATTCTTTTAATAAAGCTATTTTTCTCAATTCACTACTAAACAAGGCTATTTGACTAAATAGCTTTTTTGTTTAGATTAAAATCCGTTGTTTTAGGAAATTATTTTATTACTTAAAATAATTACATAGCTCATTACCCCTATAATCCCCTAAAATAGGGGATGAACACAATTTAATTTTAAATGCTTTTTTATGAAAGAAGTAACTTTTTATAGAAAACCTGATTATATAAAAGAACTATCAAAAAAATTACGAAATAATCACACTAAGTCTGAAATGCTTTTGTGGGAATATTTGAAATGAAAGCAAATTAATTGATTAAGATTTCATAGGCAAAAACCTATTTTCGCTTTTCGTGAAGATAAATGATTTGATAGATTTTATATAGCAGATTTTTATTGTCATGAAAAGCGATTGATTGTTGAGCTAGATTGAGAAGTTCATTCATCAAATAGTCAAAAAGATTATGATAAAATAAGGGATGAAATTTTGAAAAATAATAGTTATAATATTCTTAGATTTTCAAATGATGAAGTTTTTAATAATATAAGTTTTGTTTTAGATAAAATAAAAAGTACTTAAAATAAAATTTGCTTATCCCCTATTTTAGGGGATTATAGGGGTAACTTGTTAGAATTATAGATTAATTCTGAAGATTAAATATTTTTTAATAAAAAATTTATGTGTGGAATTTTTGCTTATAACGGAAAAGAAAATTCTCTTCCAATCCTACTTGAATGATTAAGAAACTTAGAATATAGGGGGTATGATAGTGCTTGAATTGTTTGAGTTAATAAAAACTGAAAAGTTTTTCTTGAAAAAGCTGTTTGAAAGGTTAGTAATTTAGCAACAAAAGTAGAAAAACACGAAGATAAAGAAAAAAAATATTCTTGCTGAATAGCTCATACAAGATGGGCAACTCACGGTTGAGTTACAGAATATAATTCTCATCCTCATTATTCTAGTAAAAAAAGATTTTTTGTAGTTCATAATTGAATTATAGAAAACTATATGCATTTAAAAGCTGTTTTACAAAAAAAATGATATGAATTTTATAGTGATACAGATACTGAAGTAATTGCTAAATTACTTGAAGATTTATATGATTGAAACTTGCTTTCTACAGTTGAAAAAGTTATTAAACAACTTGTTTGAGCTTATGCAATTGCTGTTGTTGATAGCAAAGAACCAGAAACTCTTATTTGAGCAAAACTTGGAAGTCCTATAATTGTTTGAATTTGAGAATCTGGAGTTTTCCTTTCTTCTGATTTGAATGCAATTTCTAAGGTTGCAGATGAATTTATTAATTTAGAAGATCACGAAATAGTAAAAATTTCAAAAGAAAAGTTTAATATTTTTTCTTTTTGAGAAGAAGTTGAAAGAGATAGAGAAAAGGTAACTATGGAATATCAAGCTTGAGAAATTTGAGATTTTGAAACATTTACTGAAAAGGAAATTTTTGAAATTCCTGAAGCCTTTAAAAATGCTTTAAAATGAAGAATTAATTTTGAATCAAAAGAAATAAATAGTGAAACCCTTGAAGAATTAAATACTTACGATATAGAAAGAGTTGAAATTATAGCTAGTTGATGAAGTTATTTTGTATGACTTACTTCAACTTATTGGATGAGAGAATTAGCTTGATTGCCTTGCGAAGTTAGAATTAGTTCAGAATTTTTGTATGATACTTTTATTCCAAATAAAAAAACTTTGTATATTTTTATTTCTCAATCTGGAGAAACTGCTGATGTAAGAGAATGTGTAAAAATCGTGAAAGAAAAAGATTGTTTAACTTTTTGAGTTATAAACGGAGTTGGTTCAACTATAGCAAGAATGTGCGAAACTTGATTATATACACATTCTTGAGTAGAAGTTTGAGTTGCAAGTACAAAAGCAACTATTTGACAAATGGCAGTAATGTTTTTACTTGCTTTGAATTTCTGAATAAAAAGAGATTTACAAATGAAAGATGCAAGAAATCTTATAACACATTTACAAAATCTCCCAGAAAAATTACAAGCACAATTAGAACATATTTCATCTTTAGAGCCAATTATAGAAAAATATTCTAAATATGAAGATTTCTTTTTCTTATGAAGAAATTTTTTATATTGAACAGCTCAAGAAAGTGCTTTGAAATTAAAAGAATTAAGTTATTTGCATTCAGAATGTTATTCAACTTGAGAATTAAAACATTGACCTTTAGCCTTAATTTGACCAAACTTTCCTTGTGTAGTTTTGAATCCAAAATGAGTTATGTTTGAAAAAACTCTTTCTAATGTTAAAGAAATTCAAGCAAGAAATGCTCCAGTTTTGTGAGTAATAACTACTTGAGACTTAACAAGCTCTGTTTATGATGATTTTATTGAAGTTCCTGAAGTTCACAGACTTTTAACTCCCTTTGTTTGTCTTGTTCCAATGTGGATTATGGCAGTTTGAATTGCAAAAAAGCTTTGAAGAGATATTGATAAACCTCAAAATCTTGCTAAAAGTGTTACTGTTGAGTAAAAAGTTTTTGCATTAATTTAAAAATTATTATAATAGAAAAAATTTATAATATAAAAAAGTTTTTATGGCAACTTTAGAAATTAATACAGATAATATAAAAATAATAAATCAGTTAGTTAAATTAATCTCAGATAAATTTAGCTTAGATACAAAAATCTTAGATACAAAAAATAAAAAAATTTGAAAATGGGCTAAGTTTACAAATAAGATGACTAATTTATGAAATTCTGAACTAACTCAAGCGATTGATATAAATAGAAAAAACTTTAGAAATGATTTTGAGTTTAAAAATTTGTAATTTTAAATATTTTAAAATGACTAAGTATATTTTAGATACCAATATATTGTCCTATTTATGGGATTCTCATTCTGAGTTTCATGAAAAAGTAAAAGAATTTATGCTTTCTTTAGATGAAAATGATGAATTGGGAATTTCTGTTTTAAGTTTTTATGAATTGGTTTATGGAGAGAAAAGTTTAAAGAAATTAGAATTAAAGAAAATTTTTCAAAAAGCAATAGATGAAATAAAAAATGAGCCTAACTTTCAAATTTTCCCATTGACTTATATTTGAGCAGAAACATTTGCTAATTTAAAATTTGAATATAAAAAAAAGATATGAATCAATTCAGTATCTATAAAAAAGAACGACTTAGATTTTTTAATAGCATCATTATGCATTTCTCAAAATGCTATACTTATAAGTAATGATAAAATATTTGAAATAATATCTGAGCTAGACAATAAGTTTAAATATAAAAATCTAACTCTATAAAATGTGGTTAATAAAATTTCAATGTATAAAATCAAAAGATTATAACAAAATTTCAAGGCTTTGCAAAAAAGCCTGATTTTGTCCAAAAAAGTTTTCTACAATAATTCTTGTAAAATGAATTTTGCTTCATATTTTGCTAAAAAAATCTTGGAGAAAACTTTGAGAAGAGCTTTGAATTCCATATTTACCTATATTTAATTTTTATAAAGAAATAAAAAACTCTAAAGAAATTAAAGAAATGCTAAAATATTTTTGCGAAAGACAAATTATAATTTACATTTGAGAAGAAAAAATTATAGATAAAAAGTTTTTAGAAAAAAAAGAAACTTTAGAAAAAAGTTTAGAAGAAATAAAAAAAATAATTTAACCAAAATAGTAATATATTTATTGCCAATAATTGCAAAATTTACTTGATGATTAAATTATTTTTAAGTATAGAAAATCATATAAATCAAATAGATAAGCTAAATAAAAACCAAAAAGTTACTTTATCTTATATTTTTAATATTGATGTTGATTGAAAATAACTCTTATGAGTTATTTTTTGTTGTTATAAATCAAAAACATTGCTATCATAAGCAGATAATTCTATAGATTTTTCTGCTATTTTTTTCATATATTTTATACTTCAATTTAGAGAATGTTTTATTCTATAGACTGGTAAATTTGGAGCTAAAGTGTGAATAGTTAAGTAAAAATTTAAATCTGTTTTTTTCTGAAGCATATGACTAAGAGTTTTGGCTGTTATACTTAAAGATGTTCATTTAATAAATTCATTATAAATTTTGTGAGCTATTTCAACATTCCTTATATAAGCTATTTTAGGAGTATAAATAAAAAATTGTTTGTTATCAAAATGAGCATGAACTGAATGATGAGTAGAAAATATTTTTAATATTCAAACTTCTTTGTGTCCTCAATGTAAAACATTTAGTATTGCAGTACCTTTTTGAGTTTCTATAACTTCTCTTATGAAATCAGCACTAATATCTGATAAACCATATTGACTTCTAGCTTTTTTTTCAAGCAAAAGGGAAATATGACCACATCAAATTTCTCCGTCACAAGCATGATCATCTGTATGATAAGATAAATTTTGTTTTCATCAAATCACATCAAAAAGAATTTCCAAAGCTTTTTCTCTAAAATCTGGATTGTTTGCTAAAACAGTTTCTTCTAATACTGCCAAAATTACAGCAAGTTGTCAGATTCAACCTCAAGGAATGCTCATTCAAAAATTACTTTCATTTGGTGTTCTTCTTCAGTCTATACATTGAGAAATATGTGGATTTTTTATAAAAAAACTTGCATCTTTTACATGATAAAGCAATTCTTTATGAATATTTTCAGAAATATTACTAAATCTAGATACCATTTGCATTAATTTTAGAAAAATAAAAAGTGGGATCATTATATAAAAATTTTTAGTTTAGCAAGAAAAAAGGGCTCTTTTTTTTCTACCGTAAGGATTTTATATAAATCTTAGCTTCTATAAGCAA
>JBBILU010000044.1:0-8845 GCA_037444775.1 Candidatus Altimarinota bacterium | reverse complement strand
TAGATATTTGGTTTTTTGATGCAAGAAAACAAAAAATAACTGCAAATAGTCAAACAGTTAGAAAAGCTTTTGAAAAGTTTTAATCAAAAATTATGCCCAAGAAAAAGATGTTAATATTAACATCTTTTTTTTGTTTATATTATGCTAACAAGTATTTTATATTGTAAGTTTCTTTTAAAATACTTGACATTTTCTTGATTTATTTTGTAATATAGAATAAAATTACTTCGTATAAAATATTTTACTTAATAATTATTTTAAAAATGGCTGTTTTAAATAATCCCAAAATTAGCCTTTCTTCTTTAATAGAAAATAGAGACAGAAAAAATTGAATAGAGCCAGTAAAAGAGGTTAAAATAGAAAAAGGTAATACTGAAAACACACAAACTAATAAAATTAGTCTTTTATCTATGAGGAAAAATCAAACTCCAGTTTCGCAAGAAATGAAACCTATTATAGAAGAGGTAGAAGTTGTAGAATTGAAACAAAGTGAATTAACTGAAGCTGAAAAACCAAAAATATGAATTTCTTTAAAAGCTAAAATAACAGAAAAATCTTTGGTTTCTGATAGTCAAGTTTCTTGAGTTGATTTACCCGTTGATTCTGTTACTATTATTCAATGAGAAATTAAACAAGAATCTAAATTGGATGAAACTAAAGTAGAAACTTTTATTGTTAAAAATGAAGAAATAAAATTAGAAGAAGACAAAAAAGTTGAAGAATTACTCCCTCAACAAAATCCAGTTATTAAAGAAAAAGTTCAAGAAAAAACAGATTCTGTTATTATTTGATGAAAGGTTTTAGTTCGTGATCCAGATTGATTATTTACGAATTATAAATCTGAGTTTGAAAATAAAGAGAATGCAGTTCTTGCTCAGATTAAAAAATTAAAAAATTTACCAAAAACAAGGCCTTTATTCGTGGCTTCTTTAATATGATTATTAGTTTTTGGTCTTATAGGTCTTTATTTTATAAATCCTGAAAAAAATAATTTGAAATATTACAAAGCAAGTATTGTTTGAAATGTAAAAAATGTTATTTGAGAAATTGGTATATCTGAAATTACTTCTACTTGAATTGTAAATAATCCTAATTCTTGAGCTTCTGTCCAAACAATTTCAGAAAAAGTTGAGATAAAAGAAGAACGGAAAAAGGAAGAAATTATTAAATGAGGTTATAAAATTATTTTTGAATCAAAAGCAGATGCATCTTGAAAAAAAATTTATAGATACAATTGAGAAGAATTTTTTGATACGATTTCTTTAGACAAAAAGTTTTCTCAGTTATTAGACCAAAGTAAGGAGGATAAAGTTAGAAATTATTTACTTAATAAATGAGGATAAAAATAAGTGTTTTAAATAGTAAGCTCCCCCTTTTTTCTAATAGATAGGGGGAGCCTGTCTATTTGAAATTATTTACTTTTTTGTTTATATAGCAATACTTTTTATAAAATACTTACAAAATAAAAAAAAGTAGATCAAATATTTAACTTTTTTGAAAAAGAATGCTATTATTTTGCTATAATTGTTAACTAAATATGTGAAAATGGAATTAATTGCTACATCCAAGATACTAGAATTGGATATAAAAAAAGATGTTGGAGATACAGTTTCTTATGTAGATTCTGTTTTTAGTTCTGCTATAAAAACAGGAGCATCAGATATTCATATTGAACCTTTAGAAAAAGCTTTGCTTATAAGATTTCGTAAGGATTGAGATTTTTTTATATTTGATAAAATAGATAAAGAAAACATTAGCTCAGTTATTACAAGATTAAAAGTTTTATCAAAAATAAAAATAGATGAAAACAAAAAACCCCAAGATTGAAAAATAGTTTATTTTTATCCAGAAGAAGGTAAAAATATTGATATTCGTCTTTCTACTTTGCCAACAACATACGGAGAAAAAGTGGTAATGAGAATTCTGAAACCAGATGATAAATTGACTAATATAGAAGCTCTGTGACTTATTGATGTGAATCTTGAAAAAGTTAGAGAAGCATTAAAAAGTTCTTATTGAATAATTCTTGTGGCTTGACCAACTGGTTCTTGAAAATCTACAACTTTGTTTTGAATTTTGAAAAATTATAATCCTTTAGAATATAATATTTCTACACTAGAGGATCCAATAGAATATAATATTGAGTATGTAAATCAATCCCAAGTTAAGCCAGAAATCGGTTATACTTTTGCCTCAGGGTTAAAAAGTCTAGTTAGACAAGATCCAGATATTATAATGGTTTGAGAAATAAGAGATAAGGAAACAGCAACTTTGGCTGTAGAAGCTGCTTTAACTTGACATTTAGTTTTGTCAACAATACATACAAACTCAGCAACTTGAACTATTCAGAGACTTATAAATATGTGAGTTGAGCCTTTTTTACTTTCTTCTGCTATGAGAATGGTAATTTCTCAAAGACTTTTAAAAAGAATATGTAAAAATTGTAAAGATATTTATGTTCCTACAGAAATAGAAAAAAAACAAATAAAAAAATACTTATGACCAATAGTTGATGAAAGTGAAATAGATTCAATATCTTTTTATAAATGAAAATGATGTGAAAAATGTAATGGAACTGGTTATAAATGAAGAATCTGAATTCATGAAGTTTTGATAGTAGAAGAATATTTAGAGCCAATGATTTTGGATAAAAAAAGTGCAAATGAAATGGCTGATGAAGCAGTAAAACATTGAATGATAACTATAGTTCAAGATGCATTAATAAAGGCATCTCTTGGAGATACAACTATAGAAGAAGCTTTAACATTAATATAAAAAATTATGTTTGATATTTTTTCATTATTTAGTAGAAAAATAGATCCTTCAAAGATAAAAACTTTAGAGGATGCTTTAAAAGCTATTAAAATTATGATTTCCAGAAAAGATTGGGGAAATGCAAAAATCTGGATAGGGAAGTTAAAAGCTAAAGAAAAAGAAATTTGGGATAAAAACTGGAATCTTTATCAGTGAAATGAAGATAAACTTAGTCAAGTCTGAAAAGTTTATAATGATAGAATATCAAAAATTCATAATATAGAACTTATTTTAGAAGAAACTGAATCTAAATATAAGATTCAACCTGATAAAGTAAAAGAATTTAACTGAGCTTTAGATGTAATTAAAAGATTAATTTCCGTTCGTGAATATGAAAAATGAAGAACAGCTTTAAGAGAGATAAAACTTAAAGAAAAAGAATGAATAGACTATTTAATTGATAAATTGAATAGAGAATGAGATACAATTTATTCAGAAAAAGAAAAAACAAAACAATATAAACTATATAATAAAAAGGTTTTAGTTTTAGATAAATTAGAATATGAAATAGATAATAGTGAAAGAAAGTATAAAGAGGAAATAGAAAATGCTAGATTTAAAGTAAGATTTAAAAAAATAGAAAGTGAGTTAGAATTTTTGGGACATACATGAAAAAATCATCAAGCTTTGAATATTTTGAAAGATTTTTTAGATCAAAATAAAGAAAATTCTTTAGTTATAAAATTTTATAATAAACAAAAAGGTATTATTCTAAAAAATATTGAAAAAGAAAAAGCAAAAGAAGAGGCAAAAATTAAAAAAGATTTGAGACTTGAGGCAATGAAGTTAACTTGAGAAAATATTTGAATTGATGTTGATGAAGAAATGAAGCAATGATTGCATAAGCAAAAAACTTTTTTGTGATTTTTTAAAGATAAAATTAAATATTATAAAAGATTAAAAAATAATATTGAAGAAAAAAAACTTTTAGATGAGGTAACAATATTAATTGAAGAAAATGATTTAGTAAAAAGAAAAGTTGCAGAAGAAAAATTACAAAGTATTCATAACTGATTAGTAAAAGAGATTAGAGATCAATGAATTCTTTGATATGATATTTATTGAAAAATTCTTTGAGCTAACAAAATTTCTTGAGATAGTTTTTGAATGGAAGAAACTAAAAAAAAGTATGATTTATTTTTGTGAGATGCTACAGGTCATTGAATAAAAGCTTGATTAATAGTAACTCTTTTGACAAGATTATTTAATAAGTATGCAAAAACCAAAAATATTGAGGAACTTGCTTTTGAAATAAATAATTGATTAAAACAAGATTTACAGAGTAGAAACTTTATAACTTGAATTTTATTTGAAATAGAAAAAGATAATCTTTGAAAATTTAGTTATGTTTGAATGGGGCATGAGCCAATGCTACTTTTTAGAGCAAAAACAGAAACCGTAGAAAGAGTAATGGTTTGAGGTTTAGCAGCTTGAATAAGACTTATAAATAAAGTTGACCAAGTTAAGACAAAAAGTATTTTTTTAGAAAATTGAGATGTTGTTTTATCTTATAGTGATTGAGTAGTTGAATGTAAATGAATGGAATGAGATTATTATTCCATAAATAGATTAGAGGAAAATTTCAAAAATGCTTGTATATTAGAAAAAGACTCCAAAGATATTTATAAAAGATTAATTGATACTGTTGCTTCTTTTAGGTGATGAACTAAGTTTGATGATGATGCTACAATTATTATAATGAGAAGGGATTGGAATAAAGATTTATTAAAAAAAGATTCTGAAATAATAAAAAATTTAGAAAAAAAAGAATGATTAACTTCTATGGAAGTTAAAAGACTTATTTGAAAAAATAAAGAAGAAATTAATTTGGAGTTAAAAAAGATTAGAAGAGAAAAAGAAAAAAAAGTGATTATAGCTACTTTAGAAAATTTATACAAAATTTGAGAATACATAAAACTAAAACAAGAAGCCAAAAGATATATCTCAGAATGATGGATAGACAAAAAAATAAATTTTTATATGAGAAGTGCTATAGATAATGAAAATAACTATAGAATAAAGAAAAAAAATGAAAGAGTTGATAATAGATACAAAATGCTTGTAGAAATTTTGAAGAAATGAGATTGTGATACTGTTATAAAAGAAGCAGAAGAAATAATTGCTAAAGATGGAAATATATAATTTTTAATTACTTACAAATATGTTTTCAAAAAGTTTTTATGATAAAAATGGTAATTTTAACAACGAATTATTTGTTAAATTGTTAGAAAAAGCTAGAAAAGAAAAAATAAAGAAGCAAAAAATGAAATGAAGGAAATTTCAAAATAAAGAAATTAACCTTTTTAAAAGTGTTTCAAGAAAAGAACTTTGGAAATTTGTAAATAAATTATCTATTTTTATGAATTCTTGAATTGACATAAAATGAGCTTTATGAATTCTTATCAAACAAACAAAAAATCCTTTCATGAGGGATATTATTATAGAAATGAGAACAAATATAGATCATTGAATTAGTTTGAATGAAACAATGAGTCAATATCCAAAAGTTTTTGATTCTCTTACTACTTCTTTGATAGATGTTTGAGAAAAAACATGACAATTATGAGTTATTCTTGATGAATTAGATAAAAATATTTTAGAAAACATAGAAATAAAATGAAAAGTAAAATGAGCTATGATTTATCCAACTATTTTGCTTTTTCTTACTGCTATTATGGTTGTGTTTATGATGGTTTTTATTGTTCCAAAAATTACTGCTACTTTTGAAAAGGCTAATGTAGAATTACCAGCTCTTACTCAATTTGTTGTTAATGTTTCAAACTTTTTAAAAAATGATTATATAACTTTTATTGTAATTATTATAACTTTTATTCTTTTTATTAAAATTTTGAATACAACATATTTTTGAAAGATTTTATTTGCAACGATTGCAATAAAAATTCCTATTTTTTGATTTGTTGTTAGGCAATCTAATATAATTTATTTTATAAAATCATTTACACTTTTGCAAAATGCTTGAGTTTTGCTTCTAGATTCTTTAAAAATTTCTTCAAAAGTAGTCCCAAATTTGCTTTATAAAAAAGAACTTATAAGAGTAAAAAATGAAGTAGAAGTTGGTCTTACAATTTCAAAAGCACTTTGACTAAATCTTGAATATGAATCCAATGTTTATTTGAACCAACTTTTTCCAGAAGAATTTGCTTATGTTGTTAGTACTTGAGAAGAAACTTGAAGTCTTTCAAATTCTCTTTGAAAAGTTTGAGCAAACTATAATAATGAGTTAAAAAGATATATTTGAAATCTTTCTACTATGATGGAACCAATAATTATCGTAACTGTTTGATTTTTAGTTTGAACCATTGTAATTGCCATAATGCTTCCATTTTTCAAAATGTGAGAAGTTGCCAAAAGCTTGTAATATTTTACAAGTTTTTTCTATTTTCTTACTTTATTACTATACTAAATTATAGTATAATGTTACTAAAAATAATATATGCTCGTTTGTCAAGTTCATTACTTTAATAATAATGTTAAAAAATATGTTCTAAATATTAGGACATTAAAACCCTATATATTAAGAGGAAAAGTAAGTTTAAAAGTAAGTAAGTTAATTTTATTAATAAAACATTTTTTAAAAAAGTCTAGTGAAAAATAAAAAAAAGTTTTGCAATTATTTTTATTATATGTTATTATGTTGTTACATTCTTAGAGAAAGGTTAAAGAAAATAAAGTAATTAAAAATCTTTAAAACTTATCTTACTAAGAAATATAGTTAATTCTCTATTTTAAAAGAATATATTTTATATTGTAACTTTTCTGAAAGATATGAAAAGAACAACAAAGGCATTCACTTTGGTGGAACTTATAGTAGTTATTACTATTTTAGCTATTTTGGGTACAATCGCATTTATTTCTTTACAAGGGTATTCAGCTGATGCTAGAAACTCAAAAAGAACTTCTGATATTAATAATATCATTTCAGCTATGAGTATTAAAATAGCTGAAGGTGGATGAATTTCATCTTTTGTAACTGCTGATTCTGCAACTGCTGTATCTAGTTCTAGTTACGGTTGAACAGGTTCAACTTTAAATACAGATTATTTTGCTGGTAAACCTAACTATACTGCTCTAGGTGTTAAACAAGCTGAATTTGTAGATCCAAACGGTCAAGATTATAAAATTGGTGCTACTCTTACTGGAGATGCTAGATATGAATTAGCAGCTTCATTGGAAGATGCAGGTGCTAGAAAAGCTTTAGTAAAAGGTAACTATGTTTCTAGAAATGCTGCTGCTAATAATAAAGTTGCTACTATATCTTCTGTAAGTGGTAAAGTTGTTACATTAGCTCCAGCTAGTACTAATGTATTCAAAACTTGAGATTTTGTTAATATTACTTGAGGAACTGCTGTTAATGGAGTTAAAATTTTAAATGTTGCTAGAGATTGAATTACTCTAACTTTTGCTGCTGATGTTGCAGTAAATCAAACAACAATAACTTTAGCAGCTGATGAAACTGCTGGTTTAATCTCTATTAGAGGAGGTTCTAATGCTACTCCTGTTGCTAATGGTAATACAACTGCTGCTGGTCAACCTTACTAGTCAATTATTTATCATAAAAAAACTTTCCTTCAAAAAGGGAGGTTTTTTTGTGATTTTTTTTTGGTATTTTAAAATATAAATGTTATTATAAGTTTAATAATTATTTATCTACACAGAAATGAACTATAAAAATATTTATAAAAAAGTTAAACTTTTGGAAGATGAATATTCTTCTTTAAAAAAAGAAATGGATAAACAAAAGATTTTTTTATCAGATAAAAATTTATATTTAAAAAAAGATAAAGAAAAATTAAAAGAAATTTGGGAAGAATATATTATTTTATTTAAAGCTATAAAAAAGTTATTACTATTTTCTCATTACAAAAGTTTTTTGCTTTCTATTGATTATAATAAATTAATTCTAAAAAAGTATATTTTACATTTTTATTTTAGAATATTGATAGATTTATTAAAAAGTTTCTGAAAACATGAAGATTTTGTAAGAGTTTTTCTTGATGAAAATTTTACTAAAGATTATTGATATTTCGCAAAGTATTTATATAGTGCAAAAAATATTTATTTTTTTAATATTCCAAAAGTTTTTATTTACACTTTTTCAAGCAAAGTTGACAAAGATATTTATGATCTTATTGATTGACTTGAGGAAATAGATTCGTTAGCAAGAATAAAAACTGATTATAATAACTTTTTTTATTATATTAAATATAGAATTGATAAAATATTATTTTGGCTTTCTAAACATATTTGATTTTTTATTTCTCATATGAAGTTTTCTACTAGAAAATCTTGACTTGTGAAAAAAGAAAATATTGAAAAATATTTAGAAATAGCTAAAAGCTGAGATATATTTCTGTCAAGATGAAATTGGAATGCTTCAAATATTACAATTCCAGGTTTTTGGAAACATATGGCAATGTATCTTGGAAGGTGAGATTATTTAAAACAAAACTTTAAATGAAATTTTTTAAAAAGGCTAGATGATAAAAAATATTATATTATTGAAGCAACTTGAGAATGAGTTACAATTTCTGATATTTTTGATTTTGCTTGACATATAGATTATTTAGGTGTTTGTAGAACTACATTTTCTAAAGAAAAAATAAAAAGGAGTTTAAAAAATGTTTTGAGTCATTTCGGTAAATGATATGACCATATTTTTAATTTTTATTCTGATAAAAGAATGGTTTGTTCTGCTTTGGTTCTAAAGTCTTATGCAAAAGAATATAAAAAAGATGAGGGAATAAGTATAGAATTAGAAAAAATTTGAATTAGTTTGACTTATCCTCCAAATAGTTTTATATCTAAATTATTAGAAGATAAAAAAAGTGAGAATAGAGAAGTAGAATGAATATTTTTTATTGATAGTATTGAGAAAACTTGAGAGAATTTTGTTAGTAATGTTAATGAATTACTTAAAACTTGAAAAAGAGCAAAGTTTAGTATGTTTTTAAAATAGGCTTTTGTTATGAATTTATAAACAATGTATCGTCCCACTCAAATCCGACCACTT
>JBBILU010000043.1:2295-8863 GCA_037444775.1 Candidatus Altimarinota bacterium | reverse complement strand
AAAATTCTATTTAAATAGTTTTTTGATATTTTTTCTTTCAAAAAAAAGAAAAATAATTAGAATTTAAAAAAATTAATTTTTTAAAAATATAAAATGATTAGATTAAGACGAGTTTCTTGGAAATCAAAAAATAATGTTTTTTTGCTTAATTCAAAAGAACTAGAAGATTTACAAGAGATAAAAATAGATTTGCTAATATTCTGTTGAAACAATAAAAATTTAGAAAGTTTTGAGAAAGTGATATTAGAAAAAAAATGAAAAAATTATGTATCAAGTAATTGAACAACAATATTTCTAGAAGAAATAGAAGATATTATAACAAATACTTTAGAAATAGATAATACAAAGATTTCTGAAGAAGTCTGAGCTTGTTGTCTCACTGCAATGTCAATAAATCAAGATTTGTATTTTTGGAAAAATATATGAATTTTGTACGATTTTTAATTTATAAAAAAATTTATGAACCCAAATATAGAAAAATTATTAATGGAGGTCCCTATTACAAAAATTAATCATATTGAAGAAAATGAAGTGTATTCTGTTTTAGAAAAATTCAATATGTGTGGAAGTATTAAAGTAAAACCTGTTTATTGGATTTTAAAAAAAGCTATAGAATCTTGAGAATTAGATAAGTCAAAAATAGTTTTAGAAGCTTCCAGTTGAAATACTGCTATTTCACTTGCTTATTTAGCAAATTTATTTGATTTAAAAGTTCAACTTATTGTTCCAGAATCAACGGCAAGTTGCAAGAAAAAATTAATTCAGTCATATTGAGCTAAATTAATAGAAATCCCTTGAGTTACAGATGATTCAATAGATTATAGAAACAAACTTTTTGCTGAAAATCCATGAAAGTATTTTTTAACAGATCAATTTAATAATATAAATAATTTAGAAGCTCATTATAATTTAACTTGACCACATATTGAAAAGCAAATTTGAAAAATAAATTTTTTCGTAGCTTGAATGTGAACAACTTGAACTTTACTTTGAACTGCAAAATATTTAAAAGAAAAATTTCCAGATATTAAAATTATAGCCATAAATCCTCTTGATAAAGTTGAATGAATAAAAAATTATAACACCGTTAGAAATATTTGAAAGTTTTATTTAGATTATAAATATTTAATAGATGAAGTTATAAATGTAACTTTTGAAGAAGATGCAATTCCTTGAATTAATGATTATATTTGAGAATGATATTTTAACTGAATTTCTTCTGGAGCAATTCTTGCATGAACAAAAAAATATTTAAAATGAAAAAAATGATTAAAATGAGTTATAATAGCTCCAGATTGAGGAGATTATTACTTCTCAGAAATATTTAATTATGTTGATAAATCTAAAATCAAATGATGTAAATAAAAAAGAAGCTATAACTAAATTATAGCTTCTTTTCTTTTTCAACTGGGTCATAGCCTCATTTTCCCCAAGGCTGACACCTAAGAATTCTCCAAATTCACTTTGACAGTCAAATTAAAACTCACTTTTTTTCAAGAGATTCTATCATATATTCACTACAAGTTGGAAAATGCTTACAATATGGTGGATTATTCTTTGCTTTTGCCCAAAAACTATGATCTGGAGAAAAATATTTTTGGTAAAATTTAACAAGTTTTATTAAAAAGTTTTTCATTTAAAATTTTTAAATTTTAATAATTATTGACCTTTTGTTATAAATTTTTAAAAAATCTTTAAGATATATTTTTATATTTTGCTCTCAAATACTTTTTTTTGTTCAAACTGAAGAGTAAAAAACAAAATTATCTTCAAACTTTTCTAAAATAATAAGATGATTTTCATCAAGTTTTATTGAGGAAATAACAATATTTCAATTTAAATTTTTTAAAATTCTTATAAATCTAAAATTATGAAAAAATTTTGAGTTAAAAATTTTTGAATATTTATAAAAAATATTATTTTGTTTTAAATAATATTCTAAAATTTGAAGTAAATTTTTATATTTCCATCAAGTTCTTTCATCATATGCTCAAAATTCTAAAGACTTTTCAAAAATTTCGTTTTCAGACAAATTAATTCAGAAATTTTTTAATATTATAAAAATATCAACTATTCCACATAAATTATTTTCATAATCAAAAAATTTAGTTTTGTCTATTTTATCAAAAAAATCTTTTTGTGTAGTAAAAAAAATCATAATTTCTTAATTTTTATTCTAAAACCTGAGGTTTATTTAAATCTACTTTTTCCCCAAGAAACTTTGGTTTTACTTTTAATATCTCTATATCAATAAAAGCTTTTACTCTAGCCAAAAATTCTCTTCTAAGATTATAAGAATCTCATAAATAACTTTGTAAATTAGTTTCTACTCAAACAACATTTAATCAAAGTCTATTTCAAATATACAAAGCTCTTTTTAAATGAAATCATTGAGTAAAAAAAACTATTTCATCAGCTCCAAAAATATGTTTTGATCTATAAATAGAATCAAATGTATCAAATCAAGCATAATCTAAATAGATATCTTCTTTTTTAACTCCTAATTTCAAAAGATATGTTTTCATAGCTTGTGGTTCATTGTAATACATTTTTGAATTGTCTCATGATGCTATTATTTTTTTTATTTTTCAGGCTTCATAAGCATAATAAGCAACTTTTAATCTATCTTTTAATATATCTGATGGCTCAACTGCTCTAACACTTGCTCAAAAAACAAGTCAAACATTATAATTATCTGGTAATTCTGATACATTTTTGAAATATCATTTACTGGAATATGAAAGCACAAAAAAGTTTATAGCTAAAATAGCTGATAAACTTATTATAAATATAATAATAAAATATTTTATAAATTTTTTGTACATAGGAAATTATTAATTAACCCATTTTCTTTCTCAAGAAAGTTGGAACATCAAGATCCTCTTGTCAATTATGATTAGAATTTTGATTTTGACTATTTTGAAAAGTTTGATTATTAGATGAAGGATTTGATGTAAAAGGTGAAGTTTTTGTTTGTGGAAAAGAAGATAGCCTTGAAGAATCTGAAGAAACTTGTTTTCTTCCAAATGGGTTAAATTTAACAGATGAAATTGCATCTTCACTAAATTTTCTATTTGAAACTTCATCAAATCAAGTTGCAACAACTGTAATTTTTACTTCTCATTCATAATCTTCTCTAATAGTTGCACCAAAAATAATATTTGCATCTTTATCAACAGATTCTGTAATAACTTTTGCAGCTTCATCAACCTCAAACATACTCAAATCTGTTCAACCTGTAATATTGAAAATTACTCATCTTGCTCAAGCAATTGATAATTCTAAAAGTGGTGAATCTATAGCTCATCTAGCTGCATCAACAGCTCTATTTTCTCAAGTTCCATAACCAATTCACATCAAAGCAGATCAAGCATTACTCATAACAGATTTAACATCGGCAAAGTCAACATTGATAAGTCAAGGTTGAGTAACTAAATCAGAAACTCATTGAACTCATTGATTTAAAACTTCATCAACTATTCCAAAAGCATCTAAAAGTGGAGTTTTTTTATCAATAATAGATAAAATTCTATCATTTGGAATTGTAATTAAAGTATCTACTTTTTCTTTTAATTCTTGATATCCATCAAGACATTTTGCCATTCTATTTTGTCATTCAAAAGAAAATGGTTTTGTAACAACTCAAACTGTCAAAGCTCATAATTGTTTAGCAATTTGAGCAACAACTGGAGCAGCTCAAGTTCAAGTTCCTCAACCAAGTCAACAAGTAATGAAAACCATATCAGCTCATTCAAGCATTGCTTTAATTTCTTCACTTGATTCTTCTGCTGCTTTTCTACCAACTTCTGGGTTACTTCAAGCTCAAAGACCTGCCGTCAAAACTTTTCAAATATTTAACTTTTTGTCAGCCAAAGAATTATACAAAGCTTGTGAATCTGTATTCATAACGATGAATTCAACTCATTCAAGTCATCATTCAATCATTCTATTTACTGTATTTGATCAACCTCAACCAACTCAAATAACTTTTATATTTGCAACAGGTGAAATACTTCAAGATAAATTAACCTCTTGAGGACCAGAAGAAATCATAGGATTTCTTGATAATAAATTTTTTAGTCTATCTTCTCTTTTCATATTTTTTAAATTTTAATTAAATAAATTATTATGGTAATATCTTTTTAAATACTTTTACAATAGAATGAAATATTCCAGATAAATTAAAAGATATTCCTGTTTTTGCTACTCAATACTTATTTGCAAAAATTAATGTTCAAATAGTAGCCGAAAACACTGGATCATTTATTGAAGTATCTGCCAAATCATCATTTGTAGATGGAATTCAAATAAATGCTGGTAATTTTAAAACATCTTTTGCCAAATCTAAAAAATTTGACATTTTAGATCCTCCTCAAACAAACACTGCTCATTCTGGTAACATTCAATCTCTTCAAATAACCTTTAATTCTTCTTTAACAAAATACAAAAGTTCTTCATATCTTGCAGTTACAATTTGTGCCAAATAAGCTAAATCTATAATTCATTCTTCTCAAACATTTAATCTTGTTAAATCTAATTCTCTTTCTGAAATTTCTTTTTTAGAAGTATTCAAAGAAGCATATTCTAGCTTCAACTTTTCTCAAACAATTGTAGAAGTTCTAAGTCATAAAGCTATGTCATTTGTAACATTATCTCATCAAATAGGAATTACGGCTGAATGTTTCAAAACTCACTCTTCATAAACTGTTATTCAAGTTGTAGAAGATCAAATATCAACACAAACTACTCATAATTCTTTTTGTCTTTTTGTTAAAACTCATTCTGGAGAACTTAATAAATTTGGATAAACATCAATAATTTCTATTCAGACATCTCTAACAGCTCTTTTTATGTTATTTAAAACATTTGTATTCATTGTAAAAATATGAGCTAAAACTTCAAGTTTTCTAGCTGACATTCCTATTGGATTTTTAACTCAATCCTCTAAGTCAACTGAAAAAAATTCAGGAATAACTTTTAGAATTTCTCTATTTGGTAAATCAACTCCTCATTTAGCCATATCAAGAACTCTATCAACATCATCTTGACTAATTTCCTCTGAAGAAATTGCTATAATTCATTTATTTGTAATAACATCAAAAGAAGATGAATTCAAAGAAATATAAACACTTGAAACTTGTTCTCATGCCATTTTCTCTGCTTCTTCTAAAGACCTGTCTAAATTATTCTTAAATTCTTCCATATCAAGAATATTTCCTTTTCTTATTGCTGTAGATGGAGAAATTCAAACTCCAAGTACAACAAATCTATTTCCATTTTCTTCATCAAAACTCCCAATAACTGTTCTTATTTTGGAACTTCAGATGTCAATAGTTGTTATAGTACTATCAAAACTCATAATCATTTTTGGTTAAATCGTATATGTTCAAAAATTTTATACATTTAATTAGCTTTTGTAAAGCCTTTTCTATAAAACTCTCACTTATTTTTTGTGGCTAAATTATAAACTTAACACAAAATATTTCAAAAGTGTTTGGAATTTAATGTTAAAAACTTTTTAGGAAATTTTTAGAACAATAATTTATTTAGAAATTTTATTAGCTTTTACAACTTTTTTAAACAAAAATTTGCCTAAATTAGATAAAAAAATAAAATCATACAAATTAATATTAAGATTATTAAATAATGAATATTTATTACCAAGGAATTCCTTGAGCATATATGCATCAAACTTCCCTAGAAGTAAAGAAAAAGTTAAGCATAAAAATTGAAAATCTAATTTGACTAAATAGTTTCGAAGAATGTCGGGAAAATTTATGAAATTGAGTTCTAGTTCTAGCTATAGAAAATTCTTATGCTTGAAGTATTTATGAAAATTTATATAATTTTATTAGGAGAGAAGCCAAAATAATTGGAGAATATAGTTTAGAAATAAATCACTGCCTTTGTTCAAAAGAAAAAAATTTAAAAAAAATTAAAAAAGCTTATTCCCACTACAAAGCTCTTCCTCAATGTTACAATTATTTAAAGAAAAATAATATTGAGCCTATAGTTTATTCAGATACTGCTTCTGCTGCAAAAATGGTTTCAAAAAGTTCTGAAAAATGAATTGCAAGTATTAGTTCTGAATTAGCTTGTAAAATGTATTGACTTAACTTAGTTGAAAAATGAATTCAAGATCAAAAGTGAAATAATACTAGATTTATTGTAATAGTTCCAAAAAATTCTAGTATAGAGTACAAAAATAAAATATGAAAAGTTAGCATTTTATTTGAAGCTAGAAATATTCCAGCAAGTTTGTATAAATGTCTTTGAGCTTTTGCCACAAATTGAGTAAATCTTACAAAAATTGAAAGTTTACCAAGTTTAAAAAACCCTTTTACATATTATTTCTGGATAGATTTTGAAGGAAATTTAGATGAAGAAAGAGTAAAAAAATCGCTTGAAGAATTAAAATTTTTTACAAATGAAATAAATATATTGTGAGAATATTAAAAAAATTTATTTTTTAAAAATTTAAAGAATATGACAGAACAAGAATTAATAAATTTAATAGCATGAAATGCTAAAGCAATAGAAAAACTAGCCATAGAAGCTGATAAAAGAG
>JBBILU010000043.1:0-2195 GCA_037444775.1 Candidatus Altimarinota bacterium | reverse complement strand
TTTTAAAAGAAAGCTTGGTTAAAGCAAAAGCATTATAAAAATTTTTATTTTTTAAAAATTTAAAGAATATGACAGAACAAGAATTAATAAATTTAATAGCATGAAATGCTAAAGCAATAGAAAAACTAGCTATAGAGGCTGATAAAAGAGCTATAGAAGCTGATAAAAGAGCTGTAGAGGCTGATAAAAGAGCTATAGAAGCTGATAAAAGAGGTAAAGAGTTAGATGAAAAAATTAAAAAACTTGAAATAAATTTAAATAATACAATTATAAAATTAGATTGAATGTGAGTTACTCAATGAGAAATTTCTGAAGAAATTATTTACGAAAATTTTAAATCTGTTTTTGCAGAAATTTGAGAAAATATTTCTTCGACTCAAAGAAATATAGAAATTTTTGAAAATAAAAGAAAAATAGCTGAATTTGATATAATTGCTGTAAATTGAACAAAAGTTTTTGTTTGAGAAACAAAAACTAGATTAAACAAATCTCATGTGGAAAAATTTTTAAATAAAACTATTCCAAATTTCAAAAAATATTTATGAGCTAATAGATATATTGGAATGGATGTTTATTGAGTTTTATGAACAAGAATTTTTGCAAATGAGGAAGTGAAAGATTTAGCAATAAATAATGGAATATATTTAATAAAAGAATATCATAATTGAAATACTAAGTTTTTAAAAGAAAGCTTGGTTAAAGCAAAAGCATTATAAAAATTTTTATTTTTTAATTTATAATTTATGAAAACAGAATATATTTGGAAAAATTGAGAATTTATAAAATGGGAAGATTGTATGGAACATCATGTAAACCATTCTTTACATTATTGAAGTGGTGTTTTTGAAGGAATAAGATTTTATCCAACTCCAAAATGACCAAAAATTTTTAGATTAAGAGAACATATAGAAAGATTATTTTATTCAGCAAAAGTAATGAATTTAAATACTGAATTTACAATAGAAGATATTATGGAAGCTTGTTTACAATCTGTACAAAAATCTTGAATAGAATCTTGATATATTAGACCTATTATGTATCACGAATCTTGAACAATGTGATTAAAAGCAAAAAATAAAATAAATGTTACAATTTCTGTTTGGGGTTGGTGAAAATATTTACCTGATAATCCTATTTCTGTAAAAATTCCAAAAGTAAGAAGATTATCTAAAAAAACTGCTGATATGAATGCTAAAGTTTGTTGATATTATGCAAATAGTATTTTAGCAAGTTTAGAAATTCAAAAAGGTTGATTTGATGAAGGGTTATTACTTGATACAAAAGGAAATATTGCTGAATGACCAGGAGAAAATATATTTTTTGTTGACTCGGTAAAAAATAAAATATATACTCCAGCAACTGGAAATATTTTACCTTGAATTACAAGAGATTCTATTATAAAAATTTTGAAAAAAGATTTTGATATAGAAGTGAAGGAAACAAAAATAAAACCAGATGAATTATGAGATTTTAACGAAGCATTTTTTGTTTGAACTGCAGCTGAAGTTACAATTATTTGAAGCATAACAGACAAAAAAGGAAAAACTTATAAATATGCTTCTGATTTTTCTAAAAAAATAAAAGAATTTTATCAAGATATTGTTACATGAAAAAATTCTTGATATGAAAAATGGTTGTACTAAATATTTATTTTTTAAAAAGTTTTGTATGAAAAAATTTATTATTTCTCTATTTATAGGTGTTTCTCTTTTTATTTGAAATGTATCTGCTTGAGTTTTTGATGATACAGATACAAGCATAAAATATTGTCAATGAAATGAATGTTGATTACAACAATGAGTTGATAAAGTAAAGGAATGAGTATCTGAGTTAGAAACTGATGAAAAATTTTCTGAATATATTCAAAAAATTATAATTTATTTGCTTTGATTTCTTACTTTAATAGCTGTAATTTATGTAATTTATGCTTGATTTAATATTCTTATTTCTTGATGAAATGAGGAAAAAGTAAAAAAATCAAAATCAACTATTTTTTATGTAATTATATGAATTGTTGTGATTTGGTTTGCATGGACAATTGCAACTTGGGCAGTAACTCTTTGAGCTTGAGGACAAGTTACAAAATAGAAAAAAGAACAATTAAATCGTTCTTTTTTTTGTTATATTTTCCAATTAAAAAATTTTTCTATATTAAGTCTTTCATGATCAAGTCTAAATAATTTTCAATCTTTTTT
>JBBILU010000042.1:6433-9135 GCA_037444775.1 Candidatus Altimarinota bacterium | reverse complement strand
TATTATTTACTTTTTTTACAAAAGGATAAACTTTTGATTGTATATCTACTAAAAATTTATGTAAAGAATTATTATCGTGACTTGGATTTGTGTGATCTATTTCTCAACTTGTTAGATAAGTTTGAGTTTTTATAAATGAAAATTCTCAAATTAAAGTTTCTATTTTTGTTTTTAAAATTCAAGATTTCTCAAGTGATTCTGAAATTGATTCTATAATTCTGTTTGCTAATTTTTTTGGATTTTGAATTGTAGGGATTTCTCTTACAAAATCATCATTATCTAAAGCTAAAAGTAAAGCAGCAACAAGTAAAGGTTTTTCTGCTTCTTTTAGTTTCACTTCATCTCTCATTTGATCATGAAGTTTTTTTGCATATTGCATTAATTCATCTTCGGATAAGATAACTTTATCTTTTGCATGAAAAATATCATAATAATCTTCGTATTTTTGAAGTTCAAAAAACTTTCTAAATAAATATCTTTTATCTTCTTTATTCCATTGAAATGTTGAAATTCTGTTATCTTTATCATCTCCACTCACTCAAATAGCAATTATATGAAAATTGTCTTTTTTATACTTTTAAAATGTTTTATTACTTTACAAAATCTAAAAAATTATTTTTATTTATAATATCAAAACTACTTCAAGGATAAGCATCTATAAAAGCTTTTGGAATATTAGCTTTTTTGTTGCTCCATTTGAATTCATAAGTATGCAACTCCCCATTATATTCTTCTATATAATCTATTTCTGCTTGTGCATGATTTCTCCAAAAGTAACAATTCAGAAAGACTTTATTGTAATGATTTTTTTTGATTCTTTCAATTATAAGAAAATTTTCCCACAAAGCTCAAATATCTTGCCTCAAATTTATAGAATTATAATTCTGTATAAGACTATTTCTTACTCATAAATCACAAAAATATATTTTTATTCATTTTGTTATTTCATTTCTTAAATTTCTTGAAAAACTAGCCAGTTTTATAATTATAAATGCTTGTTCTAATATATCTATATATTTTTGAACTGTTAAATGACTAAGTCAAAGTTTTTGTCATATTTCATTATAAGAAACTTCGCTTCCTACTTGTAGAGCTAGAAGTTGCAATATTGATTTAACATAATTTGATTTTTTTATTCAATCAAACTTAAAAATATCTTTATACAAATAATCTCAAGATAATAAATTTAATCTTTCTTGTTTTTCACTTTCACTTATTCAAAAAACTTCTGGATAAGATCAATAAATAAGTAAATTTTCTAAATTATCATTTATAAAAAAGTCATCATAATTATTTCTGATTTCTCAAACAGATAAGGGAAATAAAGTAATTTTAAAATTTCTTCAAGTAAGTGCTTCATTTAGTTTATTTGCTAAATCAAAACTACTAGAACAAGTTGCTATAAATTGTTTTTTCGGATATGTTTCTACAAGTATTTTTAAAATAGTTCATATATTCTCTATATTTTGAGCCTCATCAAGAATAATCAAATCAAAATCAATAAAACTATCAATTATTTTTTGAGGATTTTTATAATCCAACAATTGTTGATTAGTATACAAATCGCAATTTAAATACTTTGATTTTCAACTATATTCATCAATTACTTTTTTAGAAATAGTTGTTTTTCAAACTTGTCTAGCTCAATAAATAATAATAATTTTTCATAAAAACATTTTTTGTTTTATATCTTCTTCTATAATTCTTGATATCATAATAACAAAATTAATATATTAAATTGATAATAGTTTAATATATTTTAATATTTTTGCAAGAATTTTTTTATTTTTGAATAATGTAAAAATATAAAAAAGCCTTTTTTAAAAGGCTTTTCTTTAAAATAATTCTCTTAAATATTCTCTAAATGAATGGTAAACATTCAAATATTTTTCTTTTAGGCTCTGACTAAGTGTTTGATTTTCTTCAGTTTCTTGAATTTTTTGTTCAACTTTTGCTTCTATTTTTTTAATTTTTTCTTTACTAGAATTTTTTAAAGAATTTCAATATTTTTCATCTATTTGCTTTTTATAATTTTGTCTAATTTGAGTAGTTTTTTCCTCTTTTTCACAATTTGCTTGTATATTTTTAGCACTTACTTGGCTCGGTAAAACAACTCATTCTTTAACTAAACTTTCAGAGAATTTATATTTCAAACTTCATTTAGAATTTACTTCGTAAGGTGTTAAATATGAACTATAGTCAACATTTGAAGATAAATTATTATTTTTTAAAGCTTTTGCAAAACCTCTGATATGATTATAAGAAGCTCATCAAATATTTGTAAAAATTATTTTTATATCTTCATTATCAGTTTGTTTAATTGTGTCTGAAATGTCTTTTATATCAAGAATTTCTATTTTAATTCCAGCCTCTAAAGCTTTTTGCAAAGAAAATTCTCATTCAGCTTTTAACAAATCAAACTCATCTTGTAATTCTCAGTAGTTAGTAGGAACTTCCAAATTATATCTATCAAGTAAAGCTTTTACAGCATTCATATGCTTTTGTTCAGAATCTGCAATATTTTTGAAAGTTTCTACTCAATATTTATTGAAAAAATAATTATAAGTATCACGAGCTAGCATTTCTTCACTATATTGGTAAGCTAAATCTAATTTTTCTTGCTGCGATAAATCATTTTTAGCTATATCTTTTATCATATCTCAAGGATTTCAAGAATGTTTACTTTGAGAAGAATGTTGTCA
>JBBILU010000042.1:0-6333 GCA_037444775.1 Candidatus Altimarinota bacterium | reverse complement strand
TTTCATTGTCAATTCATAGCATAAGTAGAACTTATTCAAGTTGCAATAATTGCAAAAACTAAAGTTGTAGCCAAAATCTTTGTTGTATTTTTCATAATATAAAAATTATTAATATAAATTATTTAATCTCTGTTTTTGAGATTGAGTGCATTATATTAAACAACTTTAAATCTAGTTTAACTTTCCAAAACTTTTTTCCAGAAATCTAAATTACTTATTTTTTCCCAAGAATCTTTTACTAAATTTTTAAATTCTTCGTAATCTTCTTTGGTATAATCAACAACAACGGTTCTATAATTTCAATCTTTTCATTCAACAAAATCAAGAATCAAATTATTTATTTCAAATTTTGAATCAAAATCTCTGTCAAGCTCACAAAGTAGTTTATAAAATAATAATTGCCTATAATATTTTCCTTCACTAAAACTTTCTTTTTTATTTCAATCTTTATCTATTCACTTAATTTGTCATAAACTTTTTGCCGAACCTGTTTTATAATCTACCAAATTTACTGCATCTTTGAAAAATACCAGTTGACCTCATAGCTCAGTTGAGCTATCCCCTCTCCCCCAAGGGAAAGGGTTAGGGTGAGGGCTTGATAATTCTATTTTATCAATTTTTCCAGTTAATGGAACATTTTCAAAATAAATATTTTTATATCTAAAATTATATTCCAAAGCTAGTGGAGAAGTAAAATTATTTTTATTTAAATCATAATATCAATTTAATCATTCCAATCACTTTTTCAAAAGTTCTTTGAATTGATCTGGATTTAGAACCTCATTTTTTAACAAATTAGAAAAAGTAAATTCCAAATAACTTTTTTCTGGAATTTTTCAATGTTTTTTATAATTGGCAAAAAATAATTCCAAAGTCCTATGATAAGTTTTTCAAAAAATAGTATAAAGATTATCAACAAAAGGATATTTAAAAACAGCTTCTCTAAGGAAAACTTTAGGATCTTCAAGAAATTTATTTAAATCACTAGGAGATAATTTATAATTCACAAGAAATTCTTCAATATAAGCAAGTTCATCATTTTTGTTATTTTTGGAAATATTTTGTTTTAAAGAATTGAGAATATAAATGTTTAAGATATTACTGTCCACATCCCCTTTAATAAAAGGGATTATAGGGGATTCCAACTCTCCGATAAAACTTGACTGCATAAGTAATTTATTTTCTTTTGAAGAAGGAAATGAAATTATTAGATTTTTTCTTGCTCTTGTAATAGCAACAAAAAATAACCTTCTTTCTTCTTCCAAAGCTTTTTGTTTTTCATCTTCTTTATCCAAAGACTGATATCATTCTCAAGCTAAATTATTAGGTAACTTTATTAATTCTATTGTTTTTTTGTTATCCCAATTTCAAAGATTCAAACTAGGAATAAAAACAGTATTATATTCAAGTCATTTAGAACCATGAGCTGTTAAAATTTGAACTCAAGAAGAAGACTTTTTTAAAATTTGCCTTGGAATAATTTGATTATGTTTTTTGTAAAGTCTTAGCTTATTCAAAAAATTTCAAATATTCAAATCTTTATTTATTTCAGTGAAACTTTTTATTTTATTAAAAAGAGTAAAAATATCTTGTAAATCATCAAAACTTCAATTTTTTTCTAAAAAATTAAGGATTCAAAATTTATCAAGCAAAATATTAAAAAATTCAGGAAGTGAAGTAGTTTTCATTAAAGATAAACTTTCATCAAAAAGATTTGTAAAAGTTTGAATTTTATCTTTTTCTTTTAAATCTAAACTTTCTAATTTTTCTTCATCTTGCAAATATTCAAACAAATTTATTTTAAAATTTTTTGTATAATTCTCATTATACAAAGCTTTATTTAACTTGAGAATATCAATATTTCTAACATCTATTATCTCACTAAGTAGAATATCAAGCAATTTAGAATCATCATTTAAAGGATTATTTAAAATCTCTAAAAAATTTATCAAAAAATTTACATACTTTGATTCCAGAATATTTGTTTTTATTTTAGATTCTGTTTCAATTCAATTAATTTCCAAAAATTCGTTCCATTCTTTAACTTCACGATTATTTCTAACAATTATTGCAATTTCATCTAATTTTTCTTCACTTTTATTAATTTCTTCTAAAATAAAAAATTTTTCTTCTAAATCTGAACTAAAATTAAAAACTTTTACCTCACTAGTTTCTTTACTTGCAGAAAACAAATTTTTATCAATAAAATTTACTCTTTTACTAATTCTTTCAAAGTTATTTTCTATAAGCCTAGAAGCTGTATCAAGAATTTGTTGATTAGAACGATAATTTTGTTTCAAAACAATAACTTTTGTTTCTGGATATTTTGTAAAAAATCCCAAAATATTTTCTATATTTGCTCATTGAAAACGATAAATTGATTGGTCATCATCTCAAACTACCATAATATTACCTCACATCATATTATTTTCTTCCCCTTTAATAAATGGAACTATAGGGGATTCTAAAATCAAATCAATAATCTCATTTTGAGCATTATTAGTATCTTGATATTCATCAAGCATTATAAATTGATATTTTTCAGCATAATAAAGTCTCAAATATTCATCACTTCTAAATTTTTCTAATACATAATTTATCATATCATTGAAATCATACATTTTTTTTGCTTTCAATTTTTGCTGATAAAGCTCAAAGATATTTGCTAATTCTCTTAACTTTCAAATATGTTTATTATAAGTTTCTTTATCTTTTGCTGTTCGTTTCTCTAAATCTCTAATTCTTTTATTATTTTTTAAATCTTCTAAATTTTGATTATAGCTTTCTTCTAATTCATCTATTTTTTTTCTAAAAGATTTCACATTAATTCATTCTTTTTTTAAGTCTGAAATTTTTCATTTAATACTTGGTAAATAAAAATATTTATCTCAAAAACTAGATAGAAATTCAAGGTCTAATTCATCAATTACATTTTCAAGAATTTCTATAGAATCAATTTCATCAATTACAACTCAAGTTTTTTCTTCTATAAATTTTTCTGGAAAAGTTTTAATTACATCTTCACAAAAAGAGTGAATTGTACAAACATTTACTTTATAAGATTCTTCATGAATAAAATCAAGAAGTCTTTTTTTTATAGCAAAAACTCAGCTTTCTGTAAAAGTTGTTATCAAAATATTTTCTGGATTAATCCCAGTTTTCAAAATAATATTTGCTGTTCTTGAAGCTATAATTTGAGTTTTTCAAGTTCAAGGTCCAGCCACAACCATAATTGGTCAATAAATTGTATCTACAGCTTCTTTTTGTTCAATATTCAGTTTATTATAAGCTTTTTCAAAATTTTCTGTGTTTTTCATATTTTTATTTGACTTTAATTATTATATTTAATATAATGTGCCTACTAATCGTCCCTTAATTGTGGATCCTTCTCTTTTTTAATTAAAAAGAGAAGAAATTACTGGAGCTTTAAAATAAAATATTTTTTAGCTCTTTTTTTATTTTTTCAAAATCAGTTTGTGAAATTTCTCATATTTGATCCATAAATCTATTTTTATCAACAATTAAAACTTGTGATAAAATAATAAAACTATCTTCTCAAAAATAAGAATCATCAAGTTTGTAATAAAAATTATTATATTTTCATTTTGTAGTCATAGAAACAACAAAAAACAAGCTTCAAACTTTTTTAATAATCAAAACAGGCCTTCTGAAATCTTCTCATTTTCAATTACTTTCAAATCATATATTTACTCATTTATGAATATACCAAATTTCTTTTTTGTTTACATAAAGCTCTTTTTGCTTTTTTATATGAATATTCTTTTTTATTTCATTCCAATTATCAAACTTTTCTAAATCATTCATATCTACTTTTTTATTTTTAATAAATCTCATTTTATTTTTTTTTCTTAAAAGTCAAAAGTTTTTTATATATTGTGTATAATAATATATTTGCTTTAATTTTATAAGTATGTTAAAATTTTTTTAAGGTTATATTTTAATAAAAAATAATGGAAAATTCTTTTCTTTGAGCTGTTTTGTTTTCTGATATGAAAAATTTTACATTGAAAACATCTCTTTTAACACAAAAACAGCTAGATATTATTTTAACTAAACAGGAAGAAGTTATATTGTCTGCCATATGAGAAAATAAATGAAAAGTAGTTAAAACAATGTGAGATTCATATATGATTATTTTTGAAAATATAGACAATTCTTTTATTGTTGCTAAAAATATACAAGAAAAATTAGAAGAATATAATAAAACACAAAAAAATAATCTTAATAAAATTGAACTTAGAATTTCTTTAGAAGTTGGAAATTTACACAAAAGAAAAAATATAGTTTGAGAAGATTATTTTTGAGATTCTATAAATTTGGCATCGAGAATTTTAGAAATAACTTGAGAAAACAAAATATTCACAACATCAAACATAAAAAAAACTAATATAAAAGAAGAAAATATATTAGAACTTTGAAAAAAAACTTTTAAATGAATTCTTCAAGAAGTTGAGATTTATGAAATTTTATATAAAAAAGAAGATATAGAAAACAAAAAGTATTGAACCCTTAAAAAAAATTGATATTCTTTTATTGTTAGTAAAGATGAAGAAATAAGAAATTCTGAAATTGAAAGTTTTATTTTTAAGGTTTCTAGTGTAGCTTGATTTTTATCGATACAACCAATTCCTTTTTTGGATGCTGGAGTGATTTTTTTACATCTTTATATCGCAAAAGAAATTTGAAACAAGTATAAAATAGAATTATGAAAAGAAAAAATAAAAGAAATTATTTGAACTATTTCTGTTTCTGTATGATGAATTTATGCAACAGCTCAAATTATAACTGGAATTTCAAAAATTTGATTGCCTTGATTTTGAGGTTTTCTTACTTTACCTATAAATTTTGCTTTAACATATTCAATTTGAACTGTTTTAAACAAATATTTTTATTATCAAAGTAATCACATAGAATTAAGTAATTCAGAAATAAAAGAAACTTTTTTAGATGCAAAAAATAAATGAATTGCTATATGAAAAAAAGAGAAAAATAAAATTATTGAAGAATGAAAAAGATATAAAGATGAAATTATGGAAAAGATAAAAAGTTTTATGTAATACTTTTTATTTTGATAAAAAATTTTGAGAAAACAAGTAAATTTGTATAATAATTTTCAATTATTCACTCTGTAGTCTCCCTTTAAAATAAAGGGAGATAGAACTAAAAGGAATTATTTTACTATTTAAAATAAATGAAAATGAAAATTTCAGATTCACTTGACAATAAAGAGAGAAAAGTAATAATTCTTCATGATACTTTTTTGTATAAATGAGGTTGAGAAAGATTAATTTTTATGATGGCAAAAATTTTAGATGCAGATATAGCATCTTGATTTTTTAGTGAATGAAGTTTTGATTTAAGAAAAGAATGATTTCAGTGAAAAATGATTGAAGTTAGTTCAGAAATTTTTAAAAAATGATTTAGGCATTTACAATTAAAAAAAGATTTTTTATTTAATACAAAGTTTTTATGAAATTATGATACTGTAATATTTTCTTGAGATTGTATAAGTGCTGTTAGAAATTGCAAAACAACTACAAAAAAGATTTTTTATTGTCATACTCCACCTAGATATTTATATGATTTAAGAGAAGAATATTTAAAAAAAGTTCCTTTTTATGCGAAACCTGCATTTAATCTTTTATCATATATTTTTAAAAAGATGTATGAATCTGATATTAAAAAGATGGATAAAATTCTTTCTAATTCAAAAAATACCTCAGCTAGAATAAAGAAATTTTTGAGCTTGGAATCAGAATATGTTTATCCTCCAGTAAAATTAGAAGAATTCAAATGGATTTCTCAGAAAGATTATTACATAAGTGTTTCAAGGCTTTCTACTGCGAAAAGAGTAGATAACATTGTAAAAGCTTTTGCACAAATGCCAGATAAAAAGTTAATTGTAATCTATTGAGTTAATGATCCTCAAAAAGAAGAAATTTTTGAATTAGGGAAGAATTCACCTAATATAGAATTTGTAACTTGTCCTTGAAATGTTTGATTTACTGATTATATAGGAAATTCAATTGCGGGAATTTGCATACCAATAAATGAAGATTTTTGAATGGTTCCAGTTGAGTCAATGTCAGCTTGAAAACCAGTAATTTGAGTGAATGAATGATGATTAAAAGAAACTGTTATTGATGGAAAAACTTGAATTTTAATTCCAGAATGATGAAATGTAGAAGATATTATAAAAGCAGTTAAAGAATTAACTCCAAAAAAAGCCCTTTCTATGAAAGAAGATTGTGAAGCCAGAGCAAAAGAATTTTCTTATGAAGAATTTGAGAAAAAAATGAGAAAAATAGTTTT
>JBBILU010000041.1:0-9330 GCA_037444775.1 Candidatus Altimarinota bacterium | reverse complement strand
TTAATATCTCATCTCTGAGCCTTTTCAAGTGGTCGGATTTGAGTGGGACGATACATATTTGTACTTATAAAAACAAACTAAATAAAGTCAAATTTTATTTTAATTTCACATTTTTTCTAAAAATGGATTTATAAAAAATTCAAACTGTAAAAAACAAAAAAGAACCTTATTTGGAAGTCAGGTTCTTTTTTGTCAAAAGATTTTATTTTATTTGATAAAGTTTAATGTTTACCAAATGTTACTTTGTAACAAATACAATATAATACATTTATGCACATTATGTAAGTTTTTTTGTATATTGTATATGGTTTTTAAAAAACCCCGACTTCATATCTTTTAGGATCGTTTCATCAATCAAAAACAGCTTTTCTTTCTGTATAATCGTTTGTTTCAAAGCAAGTAGATAAAATATATCAATCATTATTTTTATCAATTTTCTTTTTTTTATAAGAATATCAAAAAATACATCAGTTTATCTCTTTTCAATCTTTTGGGTCTGTAGGTATTTTAAAAATATATTTTTGTATTTCAATTAAGTCTTTAGGATATTCTGAATGATCTTGAAAATATAATTCTATTCAATACTTTATATTATTTATATCATTAATTCTTTGAATATCTCTAGATTGACTTTGATATGAGAATTGATTTCAAATAGATGATGTTCGGTTTAGAGATAATCATATAACCAAAAAATAAATTAATATTAAAATAACCACATAGTACACTATTGTTTGATCTGCTATTTTTCTAGCTTTTTCTTTTTCAATTCAATGTCTTATAATTAAGTTTTTAAAAATTGAATATCATACTATTAATCAAATAACTATAGGGATCAATTCTTTAAATGTTTGTAATGTACGGGGAATATCTACAAAAGATAAAACTATATTAACTAAAATATTTGTTATTGTTATAGCTAATAAAACAATAACAGAATCTACTATAAAGTTTTTTTTGGTTAAAACTTTTTCTTTTTCAAACTTTTTATATTTAAAAAAATAAACAATAGCAAATAATACAACTTGTGGAACAAAAATAATTAAAAGTGCTTGTATTGACATAGGTAAAAAATTAAATTATAAAAAGTAACAATATGTTACTATGTACAATAGTAACATATCTTTGGCAATAAAGTCAAATTTTATTTATTTATTTTTTTTTATCTCCTACTTTTTTCTTTTTTTCCTTTTCTCAAAGCAATAATCTGATCTCTTAATTCTGCTGCTTTTTCAAATTCTGTGTTTGCAGAAGCAATATCCATTTCAAGTTCCAATCTTGCAATTTCTTTTTTGATTTCTTTTTCATCTATCAAAATATAATCTCTTTTTTTAACTGTATTTATTCAAATTTCTTTAATGCTAGAAAAAACAGTTTTTGGAACAATTCAATGTTTTTTGTTAAAATCATTTTGCAAAGTTCTTCTATAATAATTCAATTCTATTGCTTTTCTCATAGCATTTGAAATAAATAAATTATCTTTATTTATCCATTTTCATTTATCTATTCTATAAATTTCTTCTCACATTAATAACCCCCTATCTGCCTTTCAGGGATCTTCCCCCCCAAGGGAGAAAGATTTATTTAGTTCATCCCCTTTCTCTCCTGGGGGGAAAGGGTTAGGGATAGGGGGATTTCTCCTTTTCTCAACATACATCACAACTTTTCAATTTTCATTTCTTGCTGCTCTTCAAATAATTTGAATAAGTGCTTGTTCACTTCTCAAAAAACCTTGTTTATCAGCATCAACAATAGCAATTTTACTAACTTCTGGCAAATCAAGTCATTCTCTAAGTAAATTTACTCAAACAATTACATCAATTTTTCATTCTCTTAATTCTTTAATTATTTGTAATCTATCAAGAGTTTCAACTTCGGAATGCAAATATTTTACTTTAATTCAATTTTCAAGTAAATAATCAGTTAATTCCTCACTACTTCTTTTTGTAACTGTTGTTATCAACATTCTTTCATTTTTGTCTATAACTTCTTCTATAGAAGTCATTACATCATCAATCATAAATTCCATTGATTTTATTTCTATCAGTGGATCAAGAAGTCAAGTTGGTCTAATAATTTGTGAAACAATTCTACAAGTTTCATCATCAAACCAAACTCAATCTTTTGTTGGAGAAAAATTTAAATATTTTTTGTATGAATTATTTATTTCAAGATGTTTCAGAGAAACATCTCTACTATCATTATCCCCCTTAATAAGGGGGATGCCGAAGGCAGAGGGATTTGAGCTACAACTATTTTTCGTTTCATATTCTCATGGAGTTGCTGAAATTGCGATAACTTGTTTTAATTTATTTTCAAATTCTTCAAATTTCAAAGGTCTATTATCCATAGCACTTGGCAATCTAAAACCATTTTCTACCAGATTTTCTTTTCTTGCTTTATCTCAAGCAAACATTCAACCAATTTGAGGAATTGTCATATGACTTTCATCAATCAGAGTTAAAAAATCATTTCCAAAAAAATCTATCAAAGTTGCTGGAGGCTCTCAACTTGCTCTTCAATCCAAATATCTTGAATAATTTTCTATTCAATTTACATAACCAACTTCTTGCATCATTTCAATATCATATTCAACTTTTGTTTTGAGTCTTTCGTATTTTAAAACATCAGAACTTTCTTTGAAAATAGCTAATCTTTCTTCTAACTCTTTTTTTATTTCTGGAACAATTTCTTCAATTCTTTCTTTTGAACTCACGGTATGTTTTGCTGGAAAAACCTCTATTCCTTGCAAATATTCATAAATTTCTCATGTTAAATAATTTCTTCTTGTAATTTGTGTAATTTCGTTTCACCAAAATTCTAAAGTGTAAACGGTTTCACTAGAACTCGGAAAAATTTCAAGTAAATCTCCAGAAACCAAAAAATTTCAAGGTTTAAAATCTGAATTTGCTCTTTTGTATTGAATTGCAACAAGTTTTAATAAAATTTCTTCAATAGGAATTATTTGTCAAATTTTTAGTGAAATAGTCGAACTTTGATACATTGAGATATCTCAAATACCATAAATACAGCTCACAGAAGCTACAATTATAACATCTTTTCTAGTTATCAAACTTTGAGTTGCAGCATGTCTTAATCTATCAATTTCTTCGTTAATAGTTGCTTCTTTTTCTATATAAGTATCAGTTTTTTTAACATAAGCTTCTGGCTGATAATAATCGTAATAACTCACAAAATAATGAACAGCAGCATCTGGAAAAAATTCTTTGAATTCTTGAGCAAGTTGAGCTGCTAGAGTTTTGTTATGAGCAATTACAAGAGTTGGTTTATTAAAATTTTGTATAACATTTGCCATTGTAAAGGTTTTTCAGCTTCAAGTAACTCACCAAAGAGTTTGCCATTTGTAGCCTAAATTCAAATAATTTAAAAGTGATTTAATAGCACTTTCCTGATCTCAAGCTGGAGAATATTTTGATTTCAAGTTAAATATTTTTTGTTGCATTTTGAATTTTTATAAAAAAATAAGTTTTATTTTAGCAAAAAAAAAATATTTAGCAAAAAAATAAAAAGTTTTGACTTTGTAAAGAGTTTTAAATATTATAAACTTATAATTTACAATCTAAAATATAAAAAATATGATAAACTCTAAATGAGAAAAATTAAGTCCTGAAAGAATAGCTAAAATAAATAGAATAAGAGAATTAGCAAAAAAGATAAAAGCATCAGGCAAAATTAATGATGTTCCTTATGCTGGTAAATAATTTTAAACTTTAATTTTTATTTGTGTATATTTTTGATGCTAATATTTTTATAAATTTTTTAAGACAATGAGAAAGAACTTTAGATAAGGTTCAAGATTTTATTGATAAACTTATTGAATCTGAAATAAAAGTTTTGATCCCAGATTTATGTTTTTATGAAGTAATATATAATCTAAAAAAGAAAGAAACCGTTGATGAAGAAACTATAGAAATTTTAGATAATATTTTAAGTTTAGAAAATTTGATAATTTATAAATTAGATGCAAAAGAATACAAAACAGTTTTAACGACTTCAATCAAAAATAATACTTCAACTTATGATGGAACATATTTATATTTGCATGAATTATTTGCAGGTCAAAAAATGATAACTTTAGATAAAAGATTTTATAATATTTTGAAAGAAGATGAAAATGTAATTTATATTTGAGAATAAATTATTTTATAATTAAAAAGTTTTTATGGGAAGAGGTCCGGTTATACAAGCAAAAAAGGAGGCAGTAAATGCAGTTAAGTGAAAAATATTTAGTCTTCATGCTAAATTAATCTCTGTAGCTGCTCAGAAATGATGAGATCCTGATGATAATCCAGCTTTATTTTCTGCAATTCATACAGCAAAAAAAGCTTGAGTTCCAAACGAAAATATTGAAAGAGCTATAAAAAAGTGAACGGGAGAAGACAAAGAATCTGCACAAATTGTGGAAATAATTTATGAATGATATGCTCCAGGTGGAGTTTCTGTTATGGTTTCTACCTTGACAGATAACAAAAACAGAACGGTTTCTAGTATTAGACATATTTTTTCAAAATTTGGTTGAAATATGTGAGAAACTTGAGCAGTTTCTTGGATGTTTCATAGAAAGGGAGTTATTTTTATAGATACTTTAAAGCATAATTTTTCTGAAATTGAAGAGCTAATTTATGAAACGAGTGCTGAAGATATTATAAATGAAGAAAATTATATAAAAATAATTACTTCAATTGAAGATTTACATTCTGTTTCAACTTTTCTTGAATGAAAAAAAATAGAAATTATGGAATCAAAGATAGATTTTATTCCAGATAATGATGTTGAAATAACAGAATTTGAAAAAGCTTTGAAATTTACAAAAATGCTTGAAGCTTTTGCAGAAGATGAAGATGTAAATGTTGTTTCTACAAATGAAATAATTTCTCCAGAACTTGAAAAGCAAGTTGCAGATTTTATTGAAAAGAATACTTTTAGAACTTAAAAAATATTTTATAATTAACAATTTAATAATATGAAAGTAAAAATTTATGGAGAAAACTCAGAAGCTCTTGTTTCTAGAGTAAAAAATGTTTTAGATGAATTAGGTTTAGTTGATTTTATTGAATTAGAAGAAACTACAGATGAAGCTTTGAAAAATGAACTTTGAATAAAAGATAGTCCAGCTTTGGTTATTGAAGAGGAAAGTATAGATTTCAAAGATGTAATTTTTGAATGAATGACTCCAGAAGAAGAAGAGCTTAAATCAATGTTTGTTAGTATAATTTGAGGAAGTGAATCAGATTCTTGTGGTTCTGGTTGATGTGGAAGTGGAGGTTGTGGAACTTGATGTTCTTGTTAAAACTTTATTTTTTAAAATTCAAAAAAAGTGTTTATAGATGAAGTTAAAATAAAGGTAATCTCTTGAAAAGGTTGAGATTGACTTGTTTCTTGGAGAAGGGAAAAATATATTCCTAAAGGATGACCTTGGGGATGAGATGGTTGAAGATGATGAGATGTTTTTTTATTTACAGATGAAAATATTAATACACTTTCAGAATACAGGCACAAAAAAGTTTTGGAAGCAAAACATTGAGAAAATTGATGACAAAATCTTTGTCATTGAGCAAATGCTCCTGAATTAATTTTGAAAGTTCCTGTTTGAACAATTGTTCGTGATGCAGATTCTAATGAAATTATTGCAGATTTAAGTGAAAAAAATGTGAAGTTTTTACTTGTAAAATGATGAAGATGAGGTTATTGAAATGCTCACTTTGTTTCATCAACTAGACAAGCTCCAGCTTTTGCAGAACTTTGAGATGTATCAAATGAAAAAAATTTACTTTTAGAATTGAAATTAGTTGCAGATGTTTGAATTATTTGAATTCCTAGTGCTTGAAAGTCTACTTTAATTTCAGTTTTGACTAATGTAAAACCAAAAATCGGAGATTATCCTTTCACGACTTTGACTCCAAATCTTTGAGTTCTTGATCATAAATGAAAAAGTCTTGTAATTGAAGATGTTCCTTGATTAATTCCTTGAGCAAGTGAATGAAAAGGGCTTTGAATAGATTTTTTGAAGCATATTGAAAGAACAGGAGTTTTACTTCATATGTTGGATTTGTATAGACTTGATGAAATTTTTTCTGATTATGAAAATATTAGAAAAGAATTAACTCTTTTTTCTGAATCTCTTGCTACAAAAGAAGAAATAATTGTTTTATCAAAAGCTGATTTGCTTGATGATGAAATGATAAACTTTATTTTGGAAGAGTTCAAAAAAAGATATCCAAATAAAAAAGTTTTTGTAATATCCTCTTGAAGTTTTCTTTGAATTGAAAAATTAAAAGATTATTTAGTAGATAATTATTCAAAAGTTGTTCCAGAAAAAACAGATGAATATGAAGAAAAACCAGAAATTAAACTTTATGATTTGAAAAAAGAAGAAGATGATGAACCTAGAAATATAAAAGTTTATCATGAATGAGATTATATTTTTAGAGCAAAATGAGAAAGATTAGAGCAAATTGTTAGAATGACGAATTTTGATAATTCAGAAGCAGTTTTAAGAGTTTTTGATGTTTTGGATAAAATGTGAGTTATTAAAAAAGTTGAAAAAGAATTAAAAAATATTATGAATTGAGAAGAATTAGATAATAGTTTTTATTTTGAATGAAGTGAAGAAAGAAATTTTTCTCCAAAAATAGTTATTGCAAATAGAGAAATCCCTTTAGATAGATTAAAATATAATTTGTAAAAGTTAAGTTTAGTTGATAAATATTCTTTTATGACTGAAAAAGTTTTAGAAAAAAATACTAGAGTTTCTGCTATTATGAACAGAGAAACTTCTTTTGTTGAAATATGTAATATGCTTGATGAAGAACAAAAAAGGTATGAATCTTGAGAAATGCAAACTTATACTTTGGAACAAGTTTGGGAAAGCTTTATAAATAGAAAAAATACTTTCTTAACTTCTAAGTAATATGAATTACAAAATAAAATTTTCTGATAGAATTGAAAATTGATTTAATTAACATATCAGATTATGTTGAAAGAGTGTCTTTTTCTAAAAGTTTAGCAAATCAATTGGTTGCAGAAATAATTTCTTCAATTCAAATTTTAGCTTTTTTCCCATATATATACCCTAAAGTTTATAAAAATTTTCATTCTTTTACTGTTAAAAATAGAAGAATTTTTATGTAATATTTGATGAGAAAAAAGAAGTCTTGATTTATAGAGTTTTATCAAGTTTTCAGCAATATGAAGATTATTTATAAAAAATTTATGCTACAAAATATTCTAAAAAATATCACAAAATCCCCTTGAATTTATCAATTTTTTGATAAAAAATGAGAAATAATTTATATAGGAAAATCAAGGAATTTATTCAGTAGAGTAAATTCCTATTTTAATTGACAATGAAATCTAAATTTTGCAAAAAAAAGTATGGTTTCTCAAGTTTGTGATATTAAAACTATTTTAACAAATACGGAAACTGAGAGTCTTATTTTAGAAACTACATTAATCAAGAAACACAAGCCGAAATATAATATTTTGATGAAAGATGACAAAAATCATTTATACATCAAAATTACAAATGAAGAAATTCCCAGAATTTTGAAAACGAGAAATCCCTCTCTTATTAAGGAGGACGAAAAAAAAGATTTTTACTTTTGACCGTATATAAACGGAAATTATGTAAATAATGTTTTAAAAGTTCTAAAAAAAGTTTTTGGTTACAGAAGTTGTGATTTGAAGTTTTATGACCTCCAACCCCTCATTACTAAGGAAGGAGTTAGAGGGAGGTCTATTCCTTGTTTAGATTATTATATAAAAAGATGTTCAGCTCCTTGTTTACTTGAACAAGAAAAAATTAATTCTTATAAGGCTGGAGTAGAAAATATTAAAAATTTTTTGAAATGAGATGTAAAAGAAGTTGAAAAAAGTTTGAAAGAAAAAATGCAAATTTATGCAAAAAAGCTTGAGTTTGAAAAAGCAGGTGAAATAAAAAAAGATTTAGAAGCAATTACGAGTTTAAATGAAATTCAAATAGTTAGAGATTTTGTTTCAGGAGATTATGATGTGATAAATTATGTAGAAAAATTTGAAAAAATTTATATTTGATTTTTCAAAATTAGAGATTCAAAAATAATAGGTTTTTATAATTATGAAATAGAAAATTCTTTAGAAGATTCTATAGAATTTTTGCTTTTTAATTTTGTTGAAACAAGAATTGCTGAAAACTTTGAAGAAAATGAAAAAAATAAAATTAAATATATTTTGCCTGAAATATCTAATCTCAAGGAGGATAGGGAAAACACAAATCCCCCTGCCTTTGGCATCCCCCTTATTAAGGGAGATAAAGATTATGTAGAGATGTTTGGTAAAAACATCTTATCATTATTAGAATTTCCAAAAATCGGATGAAAAATAGAATTATTAAAACTTTGTTATAAAAATATTTATGAACAAGCATACAAAAAATATTTAGCAAGTTTATCAACAAAATGATTTACAAAGCAAACAATGAAAAATTTGCTTCATATTTTGGGGTATTCAAGAATTAACAAAGATATAGTTTTTGAATGTAATGATATTAGTCATATTTTTTGACATTACACAGTCGCAAGTAGAACCGTTATAGAAAATGGAAAACTTGCAAATTCTAAATACAAAAAACTCAAAATAAAAACTCTTGAAGAGTGAAAAATAAATGATTTTGATTCAATGAGGGAAGTTATGACAAGAAGACTTTTAGAAATAGAAAAAACTGGATTTGTTCCAGATTTGATAATTATAGATTGATGAAAAGGGCAACTTAGTAGTGTTATGGAGAAAATACCTCACCCTAACCCTCTCCTTATAGGAGAGGGAATAGCTCAAAAAGAAATTGCCGTTTCACTTCAAATAGTTTCAATTGCAAAAAGGGAAGAGGAGCTTTTTGTTGCTAAATACCAGCCCCAATCCCTCCTTGCCAAGGAGGGGAGTAATGAAAATTCTGAGCTATTCTCCCTCCTTACTAAGGAGGGAGCTAGAGGGTGGTCTTTTGAAAAAATTGTTCTTTCAAAAGATTCTGCTGAATTAAAGTTAGTTCAAAAAATCAGAGACGAAGCTCATAGATTTGCAATAACTTTTAACAGAGATTCTAGAAGCAAAGCTGCGAAAAAAAATATTTTGGAAAGTTTGCCTTGAATTTGATCAAAAACAAGAAAAAAACTCTTGAAAGAGTTTGGAAGTGTGGATTCTTTGAAAGAAGCAAACAGGGAGGATTTAGTAAAGATTTTGACTAAAGCTCAGATTGAGAGTTTGGAAAATCACGGGATAATTTAAAATATTCGCAAATACTTTTTATCTTGCAGTCCGTGCATTTCGGTTTTCTGG
>JBBILU010000040.1:2137-9490 GCA_037444775.1 Candidatus Altimarinota bacterium | reverse complement strand
AGAGCTGAATTTATATAATTCCTTTTTGAGAAAAACTAAAAGATATAATCAAAAAAACAGTAGATTTAGATATTTGGTTTTTTGATGCTAAAAAACAAAAAATAACAGCAAATTCTCAAACAGTTAAAAAGGCTTTTGAAAAATTATAATTTAAAAGTAGAAATTTCATTTTAAAAATATTTGCTACAAAAAGAATTATATGTTAGAATTATGGAAATTTAATGTATAATTCTTTTTTATGTGAAAAAATCCTGAATTAGAAAAGAAAGAAAGTATAGAGACAAGTGCACTATTTCAAAATATAGACAAATTATTAATGGATTTTTTTGTAAAATCTGAGAAAAGATTATCTAATCCAAGGGCAAATCTTGATTCTTATGAAAAAGTGACACTTTTAAAGGCTGAATTAAAAAAGATTATTGAAGAAAAAAAACTTTCTCCAGAATGAACTGTTAGATTAGATTGAGATATTTTTATAGTTTCTATTTGATGAAATAACTTTGAGTTTGATACGAAAAAAACAGGAGCAGATTGAGATTCTATGTTTGTTTGAGAAAAGAAAGAAAAAGAAAAAGCTTTTTTGGAGAAAGACAAATTGATGAAACAAGCTTCGGATTACCTTTTTTTGATGGATAGAATTTTTTATAAGAACTCTAAAGAATGGTTTAAAGAACTTAATGATGAAGACTCTTTATCTTCAAAAGAAATAGATGAGTATATTTGATATTGATATAATATTGAGTGATTAAAAAAGTATAATTCTGATAAAGTGGATTTAAAACTTATTCAAAAAGAATTCTATTTAGTTTATATGGATTTACAAAAAATTGATAGAAGTAAATTAGATGAAAGACAGAAACTCAGATTAGCAACAATAGAAGAAAAATATTTAGATATTTTGATGTGAGTTTGAGATATTTATGAGGGGTCTGTTAACATTTTATCTAAATCACCAGAAGAAGTTACAGAATTACTGAATACTTTGCTTTCTAATTACAGTCTTGAACAAACACTTGATTATTTTTCTAATTTGATGTCAAAAATTAACTCAAATAAGCATATAAATACAAAAGTTTGAGAATCATACAAAATGATGAAAGAAGTTTTACAAAAAGAAATATTTTTCAAAATGAGAAAAGATAATGCTACAACAAAAGATTTTGTTAGATTTGTAAAAATGCTTAGATGAGATTGAATTTATGAAATGCAGGATGATTTGAAATCTGTTGAAAATGATTTTGCTTGAGTTTTATCTTGAAAATTTAGATGAAAAAACAGTTTTGTTAATGAAGTTATTATTTATGCAATGGGGCAAAAATGATGAATAATTGATAAAGTAAAGTCAAATGATAGATTAAATTTGGTTGATGAAAAAATAAAGGATAAAAAACCTAGTGAAATAGTTAATAATTTATCTGAAAAATTAACAAAAACTAGAGGTTTTCAAAACTTTGTTTTTTCTAGTGATATCTATAAAAAAGTTTTGGAATTATGAGAAACTAAATATGAGGACTTGACAAATGTTCAAAAAACAGCACTTTCAATTTTATTTAGATTGAATGAAAAATTAGAAACTAATTCTGATAAAATAAAAACCATAGATGATTTGAGAAATACTTTCAAAGAAATCTCTGATGAATTTTATTTAGAATCTGTTAAACAATTTGAAAAATTAATAGAATGAGGTTGGAATCCATTTAAATGAGATTTTTATTATTGAAAAGTTTGAGATAAATTATGATTAACTTGAGATGAAAATGAACTTTTTGAACAGTTTAAAGATTTTAACTGAGTTGGAATTTTGGACTTTTCAGATTTAGCTAGTGAGAATTTCAAAGCTATTTGAAAGTTTTGAGTTATTATGTGAGCTGCAATTCTTGCTCCAGAGATTTTTGTTCCAAAAGCTGGTATTGTAGTTCAATCAGCAGTTGCTTGATTTGTTTGAGATGCTACATATCAGCTTATGAGTAACAAATGATATTTAACGAAGAAAGAAGCAATTGCAAATATTTTAACCGAAAGTGCTGTTGCTACAGTTTCAGCTTGATTAGCTTGAAAAGTGTTATATTGAAGTTGATGATTAGTTTCAGAAACTTTTAATAAACTATTACCAAAAAATCGGATGAAACAAGCATTTCTTCAACCAATTGATTTAGCTATTTTTTGAATAATTCCAGAAACATTTAGATCTCAACAAATAGAAAAAATATTTAATTCTGAAAGTGTTTTTGATGAAGGGGTGAAAGCCAAAATTAAGGCAGAAAAAAAATTAGAAAAAACTAATTAGTTTTTTTTCCTAATTTTTTCAGATTATGTTAGACTTATTTTATATTATTTAAACTTGATTATTTTAGGAAAAGTATTAAGATATAAGAAGTATATCTAATAAAAAATATGAAATATAGTAAAGAAATAAAAGAGTTATCGATTTAGAAATATAAAGAATGAGAAAGTAAGAAAGTTATTTTGGACTTTTTAAAAATGTCAGAAAATACACTAAATTCTTGGATAAGAATGTATGAAGAAATAGGAAAAGTAGAAGATAAAAGAAAAAATAATGGGTCTCAAAAAAGATTTTCTAATGAAAAACTAAAAGAGTTTTATGAGACAAATACAAATGCCACATTAGAAGATTGATGAAAAGAATTTAAAGTTACAGCACAAGCTATAAATAAAAGATTGAAACAAATGAATTACAGTTTTAAAAAAAAGAGATGAAATATAAAGAAAGAAATGAAGAAAGCAGAAGTAAATATTTAGAAGAAATAGAGAAGATTCCAAAAGAAAAAGTAATTTATATAGATGAAAGTTGAATAGATCATAATGAAACAAAAACAAGAAGTTGGTCTCCAATATGAAAACCAACACAATGAGAAAAGAATTGACAAAAGTGATGAAGAACAGCAATAATAGCTTGAGTTAGATGAAAACAAGTATTAGCCCCTTTTCGTTTTAAATGAACAACTAATACTATTGTATTTAATAAGTGGATAGAAGAATGTCTATTGCCAGAGTTAGTAGCTTGAGATGTTGTGATATTAGATAATGCTAGTTTTCATAAGTCTACTAGAACAATAGAACTTATTGAAAGTGTTTGAGCTAAAATATTATTTTTACCTCCATATTCTCCAGATTTTAATCCAATTGAACAATATTGGGCTGTATTAAAAGCCTATGTTAGAAAGTTTAATATTTCTTTTGATACATTCCTAGAAACACTTGATGAATTTTTGAATAAATTAAATTGGAGCTTCTGAAGTAATTAAGTTTAAATACTATAATATCGCAGCAAATGATGCTTTATTTTTAGCTTCGAATCCAAAATCAATTCCAAATAAGCTAAAAAGTATTTTACCATTTATTCCAGATACTTTACTATATGAATTAAAACAAGCTGTTAATTTACCATTTTCTAGTGTTGATAATTTAATAGAGTATGCTGTCTCTAGACATTTGGATAGATTTCATAATTCTATAAAATGAACTACTTATTGAGCTTTTGCAAATTTTGTTAGATGAGAAAAACCCTGAAAAATTAGAAATACTTTGTGAACTTGAATAGAATGAATTTGAGATATTGCACTTTCTATTCCTAAACTCCCAGTATGGCTTATTCAAAAACCAATTTCTTGGGTTAATAAAAAAACTTGATGAATTAAGAAAGATTCTTTAGCAAAATATAAATTTTATTCAAACCCAATACTTAGTCCAAATATTCTTTCTTGACCTGCAGCTAATGATGATAATTTTTGAGAAAATTGAAAAGTTGTTGATATAAAATCAGTAACAAAACCAGAAGTTCCAAAAGTTGAACCAAAAGCTGAACTTCCAAAAGTAGCATAAAAAACTAGAAAAATTTTTCTAGTTTTTTCTTTAAGTTTTTTGAGAAAAACTATTCTTGAAAAATTGTTACAAAATTTTTGTGAAAAAAAAGATTATATGTTAAAATTATTTGGATTATGGAAAAAAATTTTTCCTTTTAATATTTATTTATAGTTTTTATGGAAAGTATAAAAAATTTTTTGTGAGTTCCTATTGAAGAAATTCAAAAAAAGTTTGAATGAGATGGATATAGATGGGAGGATGTTTTACTAAAGATAAAGAGTTTTCAAATTGAAGAAGGTTTGGAAAGTCTTTCTGAAGCTACTAAATTAACTATGAACACAGTTGAAGAGAAATATGCTTATTTGAAGTCTTTAATTGAGGGAAAGGCTGAAACTCCAGTACCAGGAGTTACAACTCAAACAGCTGTTTGAGAAAAAGTAGAAGAGGTAAGAACTTCAGCTTGAGAAATTGCTATTGCAAAAGTAAAAGAAGAAATTGTTAAAAATCAATGACCAATTATTTGAGGTATAGTTTGAGCTATTTGATGATTTTTTCTTACTAAATTTAAAAAATCTAAAGAAGAACCGACAACTTTTTTTTGAAAAATGTTTTGATGAATGGGATGAATTTTTACAACTCTTTGACTTACCATTCTTTGAGCATTTGCTTGAAAAGAAGTTTGGGATAAATATTGAAAACAAATATGAGATTTTGTTTCTTGAAAAGAAGAATCTGAAAAACCTGCAGAGGAAATTAATACTGAACAAAAAGCTTGAGATGTTTCAACGGTACCTGTTGCAAATGTTTCGGATACAAAAGAAGATTTAAAAACAGCTAACTGAATGAGTACATTTGAGTCTTGAAGATACAATGAAAAATTATCAGAAACTTATAAAACTATTGGATTTACATTTATAAAAAATATGTCTTGAGTTAAATTTGATAAATGAGAAAACGATGTTCTTGGAAAATTAAATTCTAATAAATATTCTGAACTAAAATCTATTTTTTTAGATGCTACAAATATATTTAGTAATGGTAAAAAATATGAAGATTTGGATAAATTATTTCAGGATAGATTAGGAATAAATGTATCTATTTATTCTTCAAAAAGTATTTTTAATACACTTACTTCTTTGTTCTCTCCATATACAGAAATTCTTTATAAACAAAGATTAGAACCAGCTAAATTAAAATCTTTACTTTTTGATTCAAATTGAAATTATACAAAGTTTGCATCAGAAATTTTTAGTGAAGATGAAAAAAGACAAATACTAGATTCTTGATTAAAAGACTTTAAAAAAGATTTTTATTCTAATTTACCAATTTCAATAGTTGCTAAATTAGTTTCTGTAGGATTTACATCAATAATTGCTTGAACAGCTCATTTTGTAAAAGATTCAGTAAAATGAGTTTATAATTATATGTTAGATTGATTGCCAGAAGATGCTAAAAATTTCATAGAAAATTTCAAAACACCAAATACTTTGTCTGAAACAATTTTAAAAAACTTAGTTAAAAATAACGATTTTAAATGAGAATCTTGAATGAAAAAGAACTTTAATAACTTTGAATTTTTTTCTGACTTATCAGAATCAGAAAAAAGAGAATTTACAAATTTTATAGAATTCAGGGATAAATTAAAATCAGAAATATTAAAACCTAAATATACTTTTTGAATAGAAGGGTTTGAAAAAGCATTTGATGATTGAGTTAATTTATCAAAAGTTTATTGATTATATCTAACCTTGAGAGGTGAAACTAATTTTGATAGCTTAGATTCTTTTACAAAATCTACAATTTATGCTTGGATTGGAGAGATTTTATCAAATGGGACATTTAGCTCCGGTTCAGTATATGCACAATATGTTGCAGAATTATGAAAAGAAGTAATGAGTGAATCTATATCTATTTTTACTAAAGAAGATAAAGAATTTATTATAATGCTTCTTGAAAGACTTCTTAGATATTCAGATTGAAAAATAAATCAAGCTGTATGAGCAGTTGATGGTGCTATTATTTTTGCACTAAGACCACTTCTTGAATGATTAGGAGTTCCTAAAGATTATGTTGATGAGATTATAAGAACTATACAAGTATGATGAATCTTAGGATTATTTATACTTATAAAAAATCCAGTTTTTAGAGTAATTATGGTTTGAGCATTTATTCCTATAATGTATTTACTTATACAAAAGTGAGTTTATGATGGTCTTGATTCTCATATTCAAGCTACAATTGATGAAACTATTGATGAATATGCTAGGGGTTGATTTAAACTTACTGGTTCTAATTGAGAGCAAATAACAATTTACAATCATGAAGACCTTAAAGAAGCAGTAGGTAATCCAGAAAAGTTAGTAGAAGTTCAATCTGAAAAAACATATTATGAAATAACAAGTTCTTGAACAAAGAAGGTAGATAATATTAATAATAGTGCTTTGACTGTAGAAATTAGTATAAAAGACTGATTTGTAATTAATTATAACTGACAAAAATACACTATAGATGTTTGACCAAAATATATTTATTCTTGAAGAATTTGAAACTTTAATTGAAATGAAATAAATTTTTCTCAAGTTATTTTTAAAGATAACAAGTTTATTTTTGGTAATGGCTTGTACTCTTTAGAGACTTCTAAAATTTTTCAAGCTATTAACGATTCAAATTGGAAAACGGAATCATGAACACTTTATTATATTTTAGAAGAAGGGAAAATAGTTACTCCAAATATTATTCATAATTATTTATGAAAAACTTGAGATGAAATTTATCAAAATGTTGTTCCAAAAATTTATTGAGGTAACCTAATTTTAAGAAAAATGTAAATAAATAAAAAAAGTCATTTGAAAATTTGACTTTTTTTATTGTAATATGTTAGAATATTTAAGTAATAATTTTATTTTATAAAAAAATATTTATGTGAGCAAATGAAAGAGCTTCTTGAGTAGAGGAGCCAAAATTCTCAAAATTAAGATGAGAATGAAAAAGTCTTAAAGAAATTAAAGATATTGTAAAAGAAGCTAAATTTAGTTTAGATGAATTGCAAAAAGAATTAAAAAAATATTGAGATAATATTGCTATTTCTAATGAAATAATCTCTCTTTTACTTAGTGAAGATTGACTAGAAATAAAAAAAGGAGATGAATTAGGTTATATTAATTCTCTTACTTTGGTAGGCAATAGAATTAATTGGATCAAAAAAGTTTCTGATTTAATTTACCCTTGAGAAAAAGTTCGTATAAAAGTTAAGGATTTAAATGTTTATGTAGAAAGTTCAAAAAGAAATGTTCTTGTTTGAAAAGTAGAATCTTGATTTACTGAAGCAAATATTGTAGATATTTCATCAGATAAACCAGCAGAAGCTGAAAAAGCAGAAGAAAAACCAGCAAAAGCTGAAAAAGCAGAAGAAAAACCAGCAGAAGCTGAACCATCTAAACCAGCAGAAGCTGGATCAACTAACCCAACAGAAACTAAACCAGCAAAAGCTGAAAAAGCAGAAGAAAAACCAGCAGAAGCTGAACCATC
>JBBILU010000040.1:0-2053 GCA_037444775.1 Candidatus Altimarinota bacterium | reverse complement strand
ATCTAAACCAGCAGAAGCTGGATCAACTAAACCAGCAGAAGCTGAACCATCTAAATCAGCAGAAGCTGAAAAAGCAGAAGAAAAACCAGCAGAAGCTAAACCAACAGAATCAGTAGTTCCTCTAGAACCAGTTTGAGTAGTTCCAGCAGGTCCAATTGCACCTTCTTGACAAGCTCCAGTAGTTCCATGAGCTACAGTATCACCTCAATGAATTATGGAAAATTGAACAAGCGAATGAACAGTGAATATTGATTCTCTTCCTTACGAAACTTGAGAATACACATTTAACTCTCAATCTCGTACAATTTTCTGACCAAATGGAGAAAAGTTTTTTATGGATCCACAACAATATTATCAAATGAAGAACGAACAAGAGAAGTTAGCTTTAACTTGAGATGCAAAAGCAAGATATGATTCTTTATCACAAGTAGTTCAGATATGGACAGCTGAAGCTATGAAAGAAGCTGATGATGCTTGGGATAATTTTACTAATACTAAAACAGAAATTACAAATGTAGCTAATAAAATTAATGATTTATTTATAAATTCAGAACTAACAAATTTTACAGATGAAGCACAATATAAAAGTTTAGTTGAAAGTATCTTTGTTGAAATTACTGGAATAGAAGATTATAACCTAACAGATGTTATTGATGTAGATAATATGGAAAAGGTAAAAAGTCTCTTATTATTAATGACAGAATGAAATTATAAAACAAATAGCTTAGCTATTTATGATGAAATGAGAAAAAGTTTGATGCCTTGAGATGATGGAAATTCAGAACAAATAAAAGATGTTATTTGAAATAGGTTAATTTCAGAAGAACCAGCATTCAATTATATTGCAGAAATGCAAATGGAACTTTATGAAGATTTAAGAGCAGAAGATTATAAAAATGGATTAAATAGGAATTCTATAGAAGGAGTATTAAATGAAATTAAAGCAACTCCAAAACTAAGCTGAGAAGTAAAAGAGGCTATTAGAGTAGCATTAGTTAAAGAATTTAATGAACTAGAAGCAGATTATTTAGATAAAGATAATTATGTAAAAGAATGATACGAAAAATTCTTAAAAGCAAATAAATTGAATGAAGCAACTTTCCCTCTAGCTAATTATAAAAATAAAATAATTGGAGAAACTTATCTTGGTAAAATGACTCATATAGCTTTAAGAACACATTTAGAAAGTTTAGGAACTAGATGAAGTGAACAGTCATTACAAGGGAAATATGCTGATATGGTTTGACTTGCTTCAGAAAAATGAGCAGTTTCAGATTTTTTTGATATGTGAGATGATAGTATAGATTGGACAAAAGAATTATCAGTAATGATTGCAACATCACTTATTCCTTGAGCTTGAGCATATTGGTTAATTTCAAAATGAGCATGAGCTTTAGCTAGAGCATATAATATAGGAGCTAAATGAGGAGCTGTAAGATGATTATTTAAAACTTGAGAAGTTTTAGCTAGATCTTGAGCTTGATATGTTTGAGCTTCTGCAGTAGATCAATGGTGAAAATGAAAAGATGTTATGTCTTTAGAATGATATTGAGAATTTTTAGTTTATGATGTAGCTTTTTCGATTGCTTGAAGATTATTTTCTCAAATAAATTGATGAGCAGGAACTCTTACTTCAAATTCTAGATTATGAAAATTATGAGAATCTTTATCTCCAAAAAGATTTTATGATAATGGTTCTTGGGAATGATGATATTCTGCATTAAAAGAATCTTGGTCAAATGCTTGAAAGGCTTGAAAAGTTACGATTTTAGGTAAAAATTTACTTACTCTTGCTTGAACTTGAGTAGGATTAGCTGGGATTTCTGCTTCTTTCAGAGAATGAGAAATAGTTTTTCCATCTGATTTTACAAAAGAAGATTATGCAACTGCTATAATGATGTTATTTATGGTTCATGGATGACATGCAATTTCAAAAGTTGAATTTTCAAAAGTTTGAGGTAAAATAAAAATGAAAACTGAATCAGCTAAATCAGAAGTTGGACCAGCTAAACCAGCAGAAGTTGGACCAGCTAAACCAGCAAGTTGAAATTGT
>JBBILU010000039.1:0-9602 GCA_037444775.1 Candidatus Altimarinota bacterium | reverse complement strand
TGATAATACAGATTCTTCTGATAATACAGATTCTTCTGATAATACAGATTCTTCTAATACAAACACATACAGTTTTATAGATATTAATAATAGTTTTGCAAAAGATTATATTAATAAATTAAAAGATTTATGAGTTGTAAATGGTAGAGATGCACAGTGAAAAATATTTGCTCCAAAATCTAATACAACAAGAAGTGAATTTTTGAAAATGACTTTAAAATTATTTGGTAAAGATTATTCTACTTCTGATGTTTCTAACCTAACTTTCTCTGATGTTTCAAAAACATCTTGGCAAGCTAAAGTTGTAGCAAAAGCAGTGAGTGAAGGAATTATTTCTACTGCAAATTCTAAATTTAGACCTAATGATTCTATTTCTAGAGCTGAAGCTGTAAAAATTCTTCTAAAAGTTGCTTGAATTGAGTCTAGTGAAGTTTCTACTTCTAGTTTTTCAGATGTTTCTGGTTGGGCTACAAAATATGTTGAACAAGCTAAAAAATCTGGAATCGTAAATGGACAAACTATAAATGGAAAACTTATGTTTAGACCTTCTGATAGTATAACTAGAGAAGAAGTTGCAAAAGTTATCGTAAAAACTAATGACTTATAATTATTAGTAAGATAAAAAAGTATAAATCTAAAAAGTTTATACTTTTTTGTATTTACTTTTTTGTATTTTTAATTAAATTAAAGGTTACTATCAAACTACAGTTACCCCCCTACCCCCTAAAATAGGGGGAAATTAAGATTTATATTTTTATTAATCCCCTATTTTAGGGGATTATAGGGGTAATCTAGGATTAAATTAAAGTAAATTTTAAAAGTTAATAATTTTGTTCTGATGAGAATATTTTATTTTTTGTATATTTTTTTAGTTGTTTTTTTTATTAGTTTTCTAAGTATTTGAAATTTTTTGTGATTAAAATTCTGAAATGATTTTTTACTTATTTATACTATTGTAATTTTCCCATTAATAGAAAGAGTTTTTAATTATATAATAAATTCTTCTTCATTTAAAAATTATAATTTAAATTGAATAAATATTTCAAAATATTTATTTATTATTTGTTTATTTTTTACTTTATTTTTTGTTTTTTGAAATAGTTACCCAGCTTTTTTATGGACTTTTTTAATTTTTTCAATTTTATTTAATTTTGATGCAAGATTTAGTTTTTTTATTGCTTTATTTTTGCTTATTTATGTACCAATATTTTTAATTATATGAATAAATGAATTTGCTGAACAACTCTCAATTAGTGCTTATTATTTTTTGATAATTTGAACTGTCATAAGTATATTTGAAAATATTTATCCAAATAATAATTTAGAAAATAAATCATAATATGAAGAAAAAAGTATTTACATTTTTTGAAAAAATTTGAAATTCTATAATAGAAAATTCAATCAAAATAACAAAGCCCATTCTAAAAAATTATGATATAATTTTTTATATTGTAGCTTTTTTGTCAGGTTTACTTGCAATTTATGAATGAATAAAATTTATTTTTTCTTTTTATTCTTTTGAAAGAGTTTTGATTATTTTTTGAGTATTATTTCTAATTTTTGTCTTAAAAAAGATTTTTTCAAATAATAAACTTAGAAACTTAATTTTAGAATATATAAAAACAGACTGATCTTTTATTATTTTTGTATCATTTATTTTCTTTATACTATTTTTGCTTATTTGACTAAAAACAAGCATTTTACTATTTTCTCTAATTTTAATATATATATTTATCACAATATTTTGATGAAAAATAAATTATAAATTTAATCGCGAAAAATTTAATATAAAAAACAAACTTTATTTATCTTTTTTTATATTTTCCTTTTCTGTAAGTTTTTTCTTAATTTCATTTTATGATTTAAATTTAATTATAAGATTATTATTTTCTTTATTTGTAGCAGTTGTTTCTGTATGAATTTATTTAATTATTTTTACAAATATTTTACAAATTTCAAAAAAATATTTCACGAATATTCCTGTAAAATATGAATTTGAATTCAAAAAATCTAACTTCGTATGATTATTTATTATTTTATTTATTATTTTAACATCTTTTATCTTTTTTGTAAATGAAATAAAATGATTAAAAAATCTAAATGAAAATATGAATAAAAATAGCTCAGAAATTAGTCAAATATTTTCGAATTACAAGCCAAAAGTAAAAGAAATAAAAAAGTTTTAATATAAATTATAATAACATGGATATATTATTTTTAACTTGGAAAGATTTAAAACATCCAAATAAATGATGAGCTGAAAAAGTAGTTCATGAGTATGCAAAATGACTTGTTGCAAAATGATATTCTGTAACATGGCTTTCAAGTGGATTTCCTTGATGAAAAAGTGAAGAAATTATAGATTCTATAAAAATAGTTAGAATTTATAATATTAATACAATATATTTTTTTGCTTTTATTTGGTACAAAAAATATATAAAGACAAATAATGTTGATATTATAATTGATGAAGCTTGATGAATTCCTTTTTTTTCACCTTTTTACGGGAAAACTAAAAAAATATTTTTTTTAGTTCATCATATTTGAGATAAAGAATGGGATTTTGCTTTTCCGTTTCCAATAAACAAAATTTGAAAGTTTATTATGAAAAAAATTCTTCAAATTTATAAAAATATTCCTACAATAACAGTTTCAGATTCTACTAAAAACGAACTTGTAAAAGATTTATGATTCAATGAAAATAACATAAATGTTATTGAAAATGCTCTTGATTTAAAACCTATTTCTGAGATTCCTTTTGATAAAAAAGAAAAGTCTATACTTTTTTTATGAAGACTTATGCCAATGAAAAGAGTTGAAGATGCGATAAAAGCATTTAGTGAGTTTCATAAAAAAGATCCTTCTTATATTTTGAATATAGTTTGAGTTGAGCAAGATAAAAAATATACAGCCAAACTAAAAGATTTGGTAAAAAGCTTAAATCTTGAAGAAAATATTTTATTTGTATGATTTAATACTGAAATTTTCAAAAAATATTTACAAATTTCTAAATTGATGTTTGTTTCCTCTTATAAAGAAGGTTTTTGACTAATTGTTTTAGAATGAAATGCTTATTGAATTCCTGTTGTTGCTTATAATGTTGCCTGACTTAGAGATAGTGTGAAAGATTCAAAAAATTGATATTTGGTTGCAGATTGAGATTATAAATCTATGTGAGAAAAAGCTTACGAAATTTTGCAAAATGATGATAATTATAAAAAAATTGCAAATTCTTCTTTAGAATATGCAAAAAATTTAGAATCTTGGAAAGATAAAGTAGATAAGCTAGAAAGAATAATTAGTTAAGTATTTTTATAAAATTTTTGCAATCTTTGAAAAAATATGTTAAAATTTTTTTGAATTTAATATATAACTAATTTAATTATGAGTGATGCAGTATTTAATTTAAAAATTTTTAAATGAATAGATAAAAAAGTTATCCAAAATATTTTGGATAACTGTGAAGAAGAAAATTTTGTTGCTTGAGAAATTATTATTAGAGAATGAGAAGAATCAAACAAAAAATGATATATAATTAAATCTTGAAAAGTAAAAATTTCTGTGGGTAATAAGGAAATTTCTATATTATGAGATTGAGAGATTTTTTGAGAGATTGCATTGTTAAATGAAGAATCAAGAACTGCCACAGTTGAGGCTTTAGAAGACACAAAAACTATAGTTTTAACTTTGGATAATTTAGTTGATATGATAAATAATGATGACAACAAAATTAATAAAGAAATTATTAGAAGAATAGAGGAAACCTATGCTAAATAATTTTAAAACTTTACTTCTATTTCTGTTCATTTTCCTAGTTCACTTTTTACTTTAATCTTCCAAGAATAAATTTGGGAGATTTTTTTTACTAAAGATAAACCTATTCAAAATCAATTGGATTTTCTTGCTTTTTCTGCCCTAAAAAACCTTTCAAATATTTTATTTAAATCTTTTTTTTCTATTCAAATTCAATTATCTGAAATGATGGCTTTATTTTTTTGCAAAATAATTTTTATATTTCAAGATTCTTTATTATATTTTATTGCATTAGATAAAAAATTTCATAAAAATATTCTAAAATAATCTTTATTTGCTTTCAGAATAAAATTTTGATTAACTATAAAAGAAATATTTATATTTTTTGCTTTTATTAACGAGGAGAAATCTTTGATTATATTTTTTATTTCTTCTGCTATATCTATATTTTCTGTTTGTAATTCTCTATTCATACTTGATAAATCAACCAAAGCTTCTATTAAAGAATTTAATCTATTGATTTCTTCTATAGATTCTATAATTAATTCTGGATCATATTTTTTTGTAGCTTTTATTAATTGTAAATTTGAATGAATTACTGAAATTGGAGTTTTAAGTTCATGACCAGCATTATGAACAAACTCTTTCATATCTTTTAGATTTTCTCAAACAGGTCTTAAGCTTATACTAACAAATAAATATCAAATATAATAAAAAATTATTGAAAACATTCAAGTTATAGAAAAAAACCACAATAAATCATTTATATATTGACTAAAACTATATGTTTCACTTTTAAAAAAGACTATTTGTTTTCAAATAGTAGAATTTTTTAAAAAAACTTTTTTTACTAAAAAATCTGATTTTCTATAGGTAGTTTGGTTATTTATGTTATTAAAAATATCTAAAGAAAATTTCTCTATAAAATTATAAAAAACTATTTTTTTATTTTCATCTAAAATTACAAAATTTATAAATTTCATTTGGTGAGATGAAATATCTGATTGTTTAATGTTATCAATTATTGATTTAGGTAGTTGTTCATTAAAATCTTCTATAAATTTATCACTTAAAAGAATTTTTTCTAATATTTCATTCGTTAAAGTATCAAAATGAACTTCAAATCTTCTTTTTTCATTAAAATATTTTATACTGAAAAAAGCTAATTCTAAACAAAAAGCTATAAGAAAAATAATTATTGAAAAAATAATTGTTAATTTCTTTTTTGTTGTTTTAAAATTAGCTTCCATAAAATTAATTTACTAAATATCAGAAACCTTTTCTAGTTTTAATATAATCTTTTCCCATTTTTTTTCTAATATATGAAATATAAACCTCCAAAAGTTTCGACTCTGAAATATATTTTTCATCTGTTTTTTTCCATATTTTTTCAAAAATTTCTTTTTTACTAACAACCCTTCCTTTATTTTGTGCCAAATAAGAATAAATACTAAATTCTAATTCGGACAAAGGAATTATTTTGTTTTTCTTTTTTAATTCAGAGTTTAATAAATCTATAGTATATGGTCAAATATTTATTATATTTGATTTATTTTTTAGATTTCTTCTAGAAAGGCTTTTTAATCTTGCTACAAGTTCTTCATAATCAAAAGGTTTTACCAAATAATCATCTGCTCAATTTTCAAGTCAAGCTATTATATCTGATTTCAAAGATCTAGAAGTCAACATAATTATAGGAATATCTTTTCATTTTTCTCTCAAAGTTTTACATACTTCAAGTCAATCCATTCAAGGTAAATTTATATCTAGAATTATTGCATCAAGTTGATGTTTTAATCATTTTTCTAAAGCATCTATTCAGTTTGAGCAAGAAACAGTTTCAATATCTTTTAAATTTAAAAATCTAACTATATTTCTCAAAAGACTTTCATTGTCTTCAACAACAAGAACCTTCATATTTTAAAAAATTAAAAAATAAGTATTATGGAAAATTTTTATAAATATCCTTTCTATGTTTAATTCTGATAAAAATAACATTATTTTTATTTAAAAGTTTAATTCACAACCTATAATCTCAGATTCTTAAAAAACTTCACTCTCTTTACAGAAATCTCATTTATCAGACTTTTCAATTATTTTTCAAAAAAGATAATCCTCTAAAGAATTTAAAACATCTCTATCATCTGAAAAAATTCTTCAAGATAAAAATGTATTTAGAAAACCAGAATTTTTTATAACAAATGTAGTTTCTGTTATTGCTAGCATAATTAAAATTTTATTTTAAAAAATAAATCCTTTGAATTATAATATTATTAAAACTTTTTGCAAAAATTTTTCACCTAAAAAATTTTTATATTTTCTTCTGAAGTAACAAGTTTTCCATTAAAATAAATTTCAATATTCTGGCTGGAAGAATTTACTTTTAGATTTTTTGATTTTAACTCTATAGAAACAACTTCTTTTTTGTTTAAAAGCTGTTTAGACAAAAAAGATTCTTTACTTTGTGAAAACAAAATTCAAAGGAAAAAAGATAAAATTATCAAAAAAGTTGATAAAAATAAATTTAAATATTTCATAATTTGTAAGCTTTAAAAGTATTTTTTAATAAATTTGCAACAGTTAATCTTCAAACTCATCCTGGAACTGGAGTTATTAAATTTCAATTATTATTTATATTTTCAAAATCTGCATCTCCATAAATTTTTTCATTAATAACAGTAAATCAAACATCTATAATTATAGTTTTTTCATTAATCATATCCTGTTTTAAAAGTCAGGGTTTTCAAGCCGCACACACAACAATATCAGCACTTTTTGTAAATTTCGACAAATCTTTTGTTTTAGAATTGCAACTTATAACTGTTGCTCATAAATTTATTAACATTGCTGTAACAGGTTTTCAAACTATATTACTTTTTCCGATTACAACAACTTCTTTTCAAGATAAATCTACATTTAAATATTCTAAAATTTCAATAACTCAAGCTGGTGTACAAGGTGAAAATCAAGTAACATCTCAAACTAAAACTTTTCATTGATTTACTGGATGGAATCAATCCACATCTTTTTCTGGTTTTATTTTATTTAAAATTTTTGTTGTGTTTATGTTTTCTGGAAGAGGAAGCTGAACTATATATCCTGAAATATTTTTATCCGAATTCCATAATTCTAAGAAATCCATAAGTTCATTTTCTGAAACATTCTCCGCAAAAGTTTTTAATTCAAAATTAATTCAAACTTGTTCACAAAACTTTTTTTTTTGTTTAATATACCTCAAACTTGGTGAGTTTTCTCAAACTAAAATTGCTCAAAGAGTTATTTTATCAGAAATATTTTTAACCTCTATAATTTCTTTTTTCAAATTTTCATAAATTTTTTCACTTATTTTTTTTCAATCTATTATCATAATTTCTTGATTAAAAACTAATTTTTGTTAAGATGTTCTCCACAAAACATATTTTGTCAAGTTTTATTATATTAATTTGTCCCTTTTTTAAAAATATTTCGTTTAAATCTGTGTTAAAGCCTTTTATAAATTAACTTTTTTTATTTATGAAAAAAATTATTGTTTTGCTTTTTGTTGTTTTTTTATCTTTATGAAAAAGTTTTGCTTCAGATATTGTTGATAATTCTTTAATTACAGAATTAGACAAAACAAATACAAAGGAATTAAATTTGAATTTTGGATTAAAAACTTTCAAAAGTTGTGAAAATTTAGAATCTGTAATGCAAAATTATATTAAAGATTATTGGGCAATAAATAAAGATAAATATTATGCTAGACCAGTAATGATGTATGATGATATGGTTGTTTCTGATTCTGTATCTGAATGAGCAATTTCTAAAGAAGCTTCTTTAGATTCTAATGCTAAAGCTTGATGATGAGAACCTGACTATTCTCAAACAAACACTCAAGTTGCTTGAGTTGATGAATCTGATATTATAAAAACAGATTGAGATTATATTTATTATTATAATGAAACAAAAAAAGCTGTTTTTATAGCAAAAGCAAATCCAGCTTCTAGTATGGAAATTATAAAACAAATAAATTTGCCAGAAAATATCTTTTCTCCAGTTTTATATATTTCAAATAATAAATTAATAATTTTGGCTTCTGGATATTCAAATAGCAATTATTATGCTAATTATTGGATTAATAGGAATTCAAAAACTTATTCTATAATTTTTGATGTTTCAGATAAAAAGTCTCCAAAATTAGAAAAATTATATATTTCTGAATGAAATTTTGTTGAATCAAGGAAAATTTGAAAATATTTATATGTGATTTCAAATAATAGTTTTAATATTCCTTATTACGGTTTTAAAGCTGAAACTGATATAAAAGTTTCTGCAAATAATATTTTACCAAAAAAATTAGAATTAAGTAGAACAAGTGATTCTACAAAACAAAATCTTAAATTAAAATGACAAAACCTTCCTTATACTATAGAATCTTGAAATGTTTCAAAATGTAATGAAATAGAATATTCACTACCTGATAAAGCAACTTTAGAAAAATTTGAATTTTCACCTTCATATAATATTATTTCGGTTATAGATACAGAAAATTCTCTAGAAAAAGTTAAGACAAAAGTCGTAGCTTGAAATAATTCTTCACTTTATATGAGTTTGGAAAATCTTTATTTGACAGATTCTATTTATCAGTCATATAATTTTTCTTGCCCAGCAAATGCAAAATGTTTGATGCCTTATTATTATTGATGATCAAATAACACTTTAGTTCACAAATTAAATATTTCTTGAAATTCTTTAAAATATCAAACTTCAACAATAATTCCTTGAAATCCTTTAAATCAATATTCTATGGATGAAAATAATTCTAATTTCAGAATTATTACCTCAGAATATTTTCCAAAAAATTCTACTTCTTTATATATTTTGGATAAAGATTTGAATTTAACTTCTTCTTTGAAAAATCTTTGAGAATGAGAAAATTTTCAAAGTTCTAGATTTATTTGAGATAAATTATTTCTTGTAACTTTTCAGCAAATAGATCCACTTTTTGTGATTGATTTAGCAGATACAAAAAATCCAAAAATTCTTTGAGAATTAAAAATGCCTGGTTATTCAACATATTTACATCCTTATGATTCTAATCACTTAATTTGATTAGGTTATGACACAAAAACAAATGAATGGTGATGAACTGTAAATAATTGAATAAAAATTGATTTATATGAAATAAATTATGATAAAAAATGTGGGGATTCTAATTTAACAGAAGAAGAAAAGAAAAAGTGTGATTCTGGAGAATACAAATGAATTATTGTAAAACAAAAATATTCTAAAGCTTTTTGAGAAAACTGAAGCTATTCAGAAGCCTTAAACAATCCAAGAATGTTTATGTGGAATACTAATAAAAAGTTATTATTTTTACCAGCAACTTTATACAAAAATGATGAAAAAAATACTTATATCCACAAAGATTTTTTCCAATGAATTTTAGCAGTTTCTATAAACAATGATTCTTGAATTTCTGAAAAGTATAGATTATCACATATTGATTACAAAAAAGCAGAGGAAGACAGAATAAAAGAATGTAAAACTTATTCAACAAATGTTACAAGTGAGCCAGTTTGTAAAAAATTATTGGATTGATCAACTTATTGTCCTCCAGTTTCAGAAACTTATGTTCCAGAATATTGTTATGCAGATTCTACAGTTTGACTTTATATTTCTTCTAAATATTGGGATTATTCTAAAGATTTTGTAAAAAGAGCTTTATGGATTTGAGAAAATTTTTATTCTATAAGTGATAAAAATATCCAAGCAAATTCAATAGCAAATTGAACAAAAATATGAAGTATTGAAATAAAATAATTTTGAATCTAACAAAACTGGTCGGATTTGAAACGGGACGATAGAAA
>JBBILU010000038.1:0-9899 GCA_037444775.1 Candidatus Altimarinota bacterium | reverse complement strand
ATGGAGGGAGAAAATGTAGCTTACTTAAGCCCAAGAGAGGGAGTAGCACAAAAAGTTCAAGCCTCAACTCTCACAGGTTACACAATGAAAAGTTTAGGATCAGATTTATGAATAATTTATTCTGGTTCAACAGAAATGCATAAAAGTTTTACAGGAACTTTTGATGTAAGAAATACAACAAGTTTAACAAGAATAGTTTTTGCAGAATGAGATGAAATCACAAGTTCATCAGGCTCAGAATTATTTAGTAATATTTATAACAGAGATAAATTGCTTTTGCAAAATAAAGATTTAGCAAAATTGGATGATAGTTTGGTTGGATATTGGGATATGGAGACTACTTTTTCTAGTTGAGGATATTTACTTTTAAAAGATTTAAGTGGATACAATAACCATTGATATTGTTACAAATCTTGAATTCAAGTAGATTGTAAATGAGATTATAGAAGTTGAAACTTTGATTATTTTAATTGAATGTATTTTGATTGAGACAACTATGTTTTAGTGAAAAACTTAGCAGGATCAAGTTTAGATTTAGATTATGACAGAAATGATTTAACTATTTCATCAGTAGCAATTGCTGAATGAGTAGTGGATGATTGAATAGGCTGTGAGTTTTGACCTAAAAGTCAAGCACCTATTCTAGAAGCATATAGATATTGATTAAGAAATAAATTATGACAATTTGTTTGATTTTATCCAACTTGATGAACTTATAATGTAAATAGAACTCTTTCTGATGAAAGTATTGGATTTGACTGATCAAAGTTACTTTTTTGACACTTCACCAAAAAGTGACTAGAATCAAAGTTTTATATTAATTGAGATATTAAAAGTAAAGCTATTTCAGAACATAATTATTGAGGTTATCCAATAACTCAAATGTATATCTGAGCTACTCACCACTGTGCTGCTGCATACCCTTGAACATATATGAAGTGAAAAATTATGGATTTAAGAATTTATAATAGAGCATTATCAGAAAAAGAAATCAAGGAAGTTTATGGAAGTACGATAAAATAGGGGATAATTCTTTATTATTCCCTCTCCTTTGAAGAGGACTAGGGTGAGGTAGCTTTTTTACAAAAAAATTTGCTTTTTGAAATAAAAAATTATATAATACTTTTACTGATGAAGATTACTATAAAGTTTTAGCATATACTTCCTTGTTAAAATGATAAAATAAAAAAGCCTTTCCTAGAGGCTTTTTTATTTGTGATATTTAATAGCAATGATTTGCTGTTAGCAAAAATATTACCATAATCACGATGAAGATTGCTATAAAGCGAAGCATAACACTATCCCCTTACTTGCGGTTAAAAGATAAAAGCTAATTTTCATTAGCAAAAGTATTGTATAGAAAGTATAAAATAATCAAATTTTTCTTTAGAAAAAGAAATCAAGATAGTTTATGGCAGTACGATAAAATAGAGAATAATTCCTTATTATTCCCTCTCCTTTGAATAGAGGACTAGAGTGAGGTAACTTTTTTATAAAAAAAATTTGCTTTTTGATAGAAAAAATTATATAATGCTTTCACTGATAATAAAAATATTGAAGTCTTGGCATAGAACTATTCTATTATAAGATAAACCAAAAAAGCCTCTCTCAAAGGCTTTTTTGGTTGTAGTATTTAATAGCAATAATTCACTGTTAGCAAAATTATCACTATAACTACGATAATAAGAATAAAGAAGCGAGGCATATTAACTATCCCCTTGCCATTAAAAGATAAAAGCTAATTTTCATTAGCAAAAGTATTGTATAGAAAGTATAAAATAATCAAATTTTTCTTTAGAAAAAGAAATCAAGATAGTTTATGGCAGTACGATAAAATAGAGAATAATTCCTTATTATTCCCTCTCCTTTGAGGAGAGGGTTAGGGTGAGGTAACTTTTTTTGCAAAAAAAAATGAGCCATTAAATCTTGTTAATCATTTAATCAGAGGAATCTAAATTCTTAACTTATAGAGATATTTAGCAAAAACATCTCTTTTTTTCTGAACAAAAATTACATAAATTTCATTTTGTAGAGAAAAGGCACTGCCTTTTCTCTACAGTTCAATCAATAATACAGATTCTGAAACATTTTTTTTCGCAAAAATTTTTTCTTTTTTTTATTTTTATGTTAAAATCAAAAAAAATATTTTTTAACTATAACTAAAATGACAACACAAAAAGATGATTCATTTGAATCTTTTATGAATAATATGATTTGATGAAATAAATTTAACGAGCTTTTTTGAGATTATGAATCTTTTGAAAAAGCAAAAAAAGATTTAGAAGAAACAGAAAAAGTTTTAAAACAAGAAAAAAATTTAGAGAAAAATTCTTGAGAACAAGAATCAAGTACAACAAAGGCCTCAGATATTTTTGAATCTTTTAAAGAAAAATTTTTCACTCCAGAAGCTATTTCCGAATGAGAAAAATACTGACAAAAACAAATTTGAGGTTCATCTAAAGAAGCTGCTTGATGAGAAATTGAAATAAAATATTTTACAAAAAAAGAAAATGATCCAACATTTTGATTTGCTGGAATTGCTTGAATGAAAGATTTGCAAAAAGAATTAAGAGAAAGTTTTATAAATCCTTTGAAGTTCAAATTTTTGGTAGAATGATTAGATAAAAATAAAACTGACTGAAAAAATTCTGTTTATGTAGAAATGTATGAAGCTTATAAAAAGTTTAAAGTAAATATCCCAACTTGACTTTTATTTTATTGACCTCCGTGAACTGGAAAAACTTTTATCACAAAAAAATTAGCTGAAGAGTTGTGAGCTTGATTTATTCAAAAATCTGCTTGAGAGTTTGGCTCTAGTTACCAACATCAAACAACTCAAAATATTAGAAATTTTTTTACAAAAGCTAAAGAAGCTAGTCATAAATGACCAATTTTACTTTTTCTTGATGAAATAGACTCAATTCTTAGTAAAAGAACAAATAATATTGATGCAAATAAAGCAGAAGAAGTTAGTCAATTCTTGCAAGAATTTAATGCTTTGGCTGAAGAAGCTCCAAATTTAATAATAATTGCAGCAACAAATAGACCAGATCATCTTGATTCAGCTATTCTTAGAAGTTGAAGACTTGACAAAAAAATTTATATAGGACCACCAGATTTTGAAGCTAGAAAAGAATTATTTCATATTTATATAGAGAGATCGAGTAGACCAAGTGAAAAAATTGATTATGAAAAATTAGCTACTTTAACAGAATGATATGTTTCTTCTGATATTGAAACTATTTGTGATGAGGTTTCTCGTGATGCAAGTAGATGAATTCTTGATTTAGCAAATTCTTTGAGTAATTCAGAATCGCATAATTTAGAAGAAATTAGAAAAAAGTTAGAAAAACAAGTTATTACAATGGAACTACTTGAAAAAGCAATTTCAGAAACAACTTCTTCTTTAAAAATGGTAGATATGAGTGTTTATGATAATTGGGAAAAAAAGTTGGGTTAATTTTTATGATAAAATTTTTAGAGAGTTCTTTTGTTAAAAATTTGCTTTATTTGTAATAGATATTATAATATAAACTATATAAGATTATTTTATAATTAAATATATATGAAGCAAGAATTTATTATCTTAAAAAATATTCAAGATAAATTAATTGAAAATTTGTCTTATGATTTTAAAAGAGACATATATCAAACAATAAATTGGAATGATAAAATAATCTGACTTATTTGAGAAAGATGAGTTTGAAAAACAACTATTTTACTTCAAAAGCTTGGGGAAACTAAATCTTGATTTTATTTTTCTGCTGATAATCCTATTTTAAAAGATATTTGACTTTTTAAGTTTATATTTTTTTTAAATAACGAGCTTTCTTTGAAAACTTTTTATATAGATGAAATTCATAAATATAAAAATTGGACAAGTGAGATGAAAAGTATTTATGATAGTTTCCCTAATGTAAAAGTAATTTTTTCTGGTTCTAGTTCATTAGATTTATATAAATGAATACTTGATTTATCAAGAAGGGTTAGCTTTTATAAGGTACATACTATGAATTATAAAGAATATTTAAAATTATATCATAATATAAATATTCCAAATTTTTCCTTAGATGAAATATTAAAAAATCATCAAAATATTTCTGCTACTTATGGAACATTACATAAATTTTCTTATTTTGAGGATTTTATACAAAAATGACAATATCCATATTTAAAAGAAATTGAAAAAGAGTGATATATTTCTAAATTTCAAAATTTATTTGATAAAATAATTCTTGAAGATTTACCTGTATTTATCAATTTACAAACCCAATCTTTGGACAAACTTAGAAAACTTATTTATTTTATTGCAAATTCAACTCCTTCTGAATTAAGTTTTTCTTTATTGTCAAAAAAAGTTTGAGTTGATAAAGTTATTATTGAAAATGTTTTGACTTTGCTTGATAAAATTTGAGTTATTTCACTTATTCCTAAATTTTGAAATTTATCTGAAAGAGTTAGAAAAGAATACAAAATATTTTTGTGAAATACTAATTTATATAATGCTTATAATATCTCTTGTGATATTTGAGTTTTGAGAGAATGTTTTTTTGTTTCTCAAGTAAAAAAGATAGAAAATATGGAAATATTTACACCAAAACTTTGAGATTTTAGATTACAAATTTTTGATACAGTTTTTGACTTTGAAATATGATGAAAAAATAAAGAAATAAAAAAATATTGAACTAATATGTATATTGTAAAAGATAATATTGTGATTTCTGAAAGTGAGAAAATTATTCCACTTTGGATTCTTTGATTAATTAAATAAAAAAAAAATAATTAAAAATAAATTTTGAAACTAAATCATTTTCATAAATCAGATTTGATTTTGTAAGTCCAATTATGAGAAGAAATTATTTTTCAAACTATACTAAGTCAAATTCAGATTCATCTTTCATCAACTTTTCAAGTTTTTGAAGAATTTCCTTGATAAAATTTTTCCATCAAATAGGGAATTTCACTTTGTTTTATTCAAATTCAATTATCAATAAAATCTATATAATTTTTACCAATATTTATTGTTAGTAAAGAATTTTTTCAAGCATATTTTAAAAAATTACCAATCAAATTATGAGCTAATTGTTTAAATAAATTTTTATCAATTAGCTTTTTTAAGTTTATTTCTCAAGCTATTTTGATACTTTGATAATTAGTTTTTAATTTATTTTTATGAGTTTCTACAACTCAAGTCAAAATATCATAAAGATTTTCTTCACTTTTTTCTAAAACTAAAACATTATTTTCAAATTTTTCGTAATCCATAATTTTGTTTACAAGACTAATTAGTCTTTTCATTTCTGCTGTTATTAAATGCAAATTTTTATCATTTAGTTTGATTACTCAATCCATAATTCATTCAAGATAGCATTGTATAGATGTTATTGGAGTTTTTAATTCATGAGAAATATCTCAAAGTAATTTTCTTCTAATTCATTCTTGAACTAATAATTTTTTATTTAAATCATTGATTGCATTAACTAGAAATCAAATTTCATCTTTATTTTTGTATGTTGTGATTTCTTCAGTTTTTCACGGAGAAAATTTTTTAATTTGTTTTGTAACTTCTCTAATTGGCAAAATTGTTTTTCTTGAAAAAAATATAAAAAATAACAAAATTAATATTATCGTAATTGTGTTTGTTATAGCAATAGAAACAGTTAATTTATTCAAGAATTCATATTCTGGAGAATTCTTATCTTTTAGAGTTTTTAATAATTCTTCAAAATTATTTGTGGGAACAATATCTTCAATATATTTTGGAGCAACTCAAGATTTTAGTAAATAATTTATTACAATATCTGTATTTTCTTTTGTATTTAGAGGGATTTTTCAATTATTTTTTTCAAGTAAGTCAAAAAGATTTATTTCAGTTTCAGAAAAAATATTATCAATATCATCAAGAGATTGTTTTTCAACCAAAGAGTTTATATAATCAATTGTTATTTCAGACTTTGCATTAATTTTTTCAGCCAAAAAAGCTTTCAAATAAGAACTATAAAACAGATAAAATCAAGCAATATTTACGATTGCTATAAGTAAAATGCTTGAAAGTAAAGCAATGATGAATTTTTGAATTAAAGTCATAATTAAATTTTAATTTTATATCATTCTCATCTTATGGTAATAATTACATCTTTTAAATCTAATTTCTTTCTAAGATTTTTTATATGAGTATCCAAAGTTCTATCATAAATATAATTATCATATCACATAACTTCAGTCATCAAAACTTCTCTTGAAACAAGTTTTCAATTAGCTTCAAAAAGTTTCACAATCAAATCAAATTCATTTTTTGTTAAAATAATTTCTTTTTGGTTTTTTTGTATAACTCTTTCTGTTTTATTTATAGAAATATTTCCCCAAACTAATTTTTCTGAATTTTCTAGATTATTTGGTTTTGTTCTTCTTAAGATTGAATTAATTCTAGCAAGTAATTCTCTTGGAGAAAATGGCTTTGGAATATAATCATCAGCACCAATTTCAAGTCAATTTATTTTATCTAATTCACTTGTTTTTGCTGTTAACATTATAACTGGTAAATTGCTTACATTTCTTAACTCTTTACAAATTTCAATTCAATTTTTTTTTGGTAAATTTATATCAAGAATCATTAAATCTGGAGAAAAGCTATTTATTTTTTCCATAACAAATGCTCAAGTTTGATGCAATTCAACCTCAAAATTAGAATTTTCTAAATAAAGTTTTAATGAATTTCATATTCAAGTATCATCTTCTACCAAAAGAATTTTTTGCATAAAAACATTTTAATTATAAAAATTTGTTTATTTATAAACAAAAAAGTATTTTTTTCAATAAAAAATTTAATTTTTAAATTTTGCAAAACTTTTTTTATTCATATAATGCAAACAATTAATAAATTAATAAAAAATATGTTTAGAAAAAAAGTAGCAAAAAAAAGTTTGAGTGAAAAATTTTGATTACCAAAAGAAAAAAAAGAAACTTACAGACTTCAAAAAAAAGAAAAAAAACCAGCTCCATATATTATAAGAGATGATTATTATAAAAAAGCTAAAGAAGAAGGTTATAGAGCTAGAAGTGTTTATAAATTAATGGAACTTCAAGAACATTTTTGAATAATTTCTTCTTGAATGAATGTTTGTGATATTTGAGCTGCTCCTTGAAGTTTTATTCAATATATAAAAAGAATTATAAAAGATTCTGGTCAAATTGTTTGAATTGACTTGAAAAAAATAGATAAATATTCTCAAAGTAATATTAATACAATAGTTTGTTCGATTTTTGACTTTGAAAAATTAGTTCCAGAAGTTGAGAAATATATTTGATTTGGAAATAAATTTGATTTAATTACAAGTGATATTGCTCCAAATACAACTTGAAGAAAAGATGTTGATCAATTTGCTTCTGTTGAATTAAATATTGAAATTGTGAAATTTAGTGAGATTTTTCTAAAAAAATGATGAAACTTGCTTTTAAAAGTTTTTAAATGAGAAGATTTTCCAGATTTATTAAATATTATTAATGAAAATTTTGAAAGATTTACTGAATACAAGCCAAAAGCTTGTAGAGATAGAAGTTTTGAAGAATATATTATTTGTTATGGAAAGAGATAAAAAAGCCTATTTTATAGGCTTTTTTGCTGAAAATTAATTAAAATTATTTTAGAAAATAAAAGTTTTGTGTAAATGAGATTTTTATTAGATAAATTATACAACTATTTTATCTTCTTCATTATATTCTTTTTTTACAATTTCTTTTAATTCCTTATTTTTGTTTAATTCATATAATAATGGAGAAGCTATAAATATTGATGAATAGGTTCAAATTATAGTTCAAAAAAGCATTAATAAAATAAATCATTTTAAGCTTTCTGGTCAAAATATAAAAGTAGTTAATAATACGAAAAATAAAGTTAAACTAGAATAAATACTTCTTGTTATTGTATCATTTATTGAAAAATCAATAATTTCTTTTAAATCTATTTTTCAATTAATTTTTGTTTTCATATTAGATCTAATTCTATCAAAAACTACAATTGTATCATTTATAGAATATCAAAGTATTGTTAATAGTGCAGTCACAAAAAATGTATCAATTTTGTACTCTGGGAAAAACATTGAAGTTATAATATATAATCAACTTGCAATTACAACATCATGAAATAATGTTATAATTGTTAACAAAGCAAATAAAGATGAACTAATTCAAGAAGCAATTCAAGAAAAAGTCCAAGCAATATAAAGACTAATTCAAATAATAGCAATGATTAAAGTTATAATTGCTGTATTTTTTATATAATCTCAAAAACTTGCTCAAATGTTTAAATAATTTACAAATTTAAATTCTGTAGAATTAATTGACTCAAACATATTAATTATTTTTATTTTAAAAGAATCTTTTGAATTCTGAATCTCTTTTTCAGAAAAACCTCTTTGAAATCATACTTCAACAACAAAATTATTTATTCAGCTAATTTTATAAATAGAAACCGAATTTATTACTTCTTTTCAATTAATTTTTTCTTCTTTTGCCATATTGGATATTTCTGTTTGGAAAGAATCAAAATATTTTTTATCAAAAGTAATTGCAGAATTATCTTTATATTCAAATTCTAATTGCATTCAACCAGTCATATCTATTCAATAATTTAAGTTTCAAAAAATTATAACAAATAAAGATATAACAAAAAATACAAGAGAAATAGATAAATAAACAATTCTATTTTTAATAACTGCTAATTTCATAATAAGGTTTTATAAATTTTAAGATACTCGTGGATTTTATTAAAAAGAATTCAAAAAGCAAGAAAAATAAGATTTTTTGTTCTATTGTCCTACTTAAATTCAATAATTACTTGTATTCAAAGTATAAACCAAAATATGAATTATTTTTAATCTAAAATTGGTCGGATTTGAAACGGGACGATAGAATTTTTTTGGAAAATAAATTTGATTTATCCGTTAATTTTACTAGACTTAATTTTTGATAATTATTTAGAGCAATTTTATGAATTTTTAAGTCCAAATTTTGAATCTAGAAAAACTAGTCGGATTTGAAGAGGGATGATATTATTAAGTAAATAATATATTTTCATAAATTTTATTTATAACAAAAAAATATGAAAATAATTTCATGGAATGTTAATTGAATTAGAGCAGTTGCTAAAAAATGACTTAAAGAATTTTTAGAAAATGAAAATCCTGATATTTTTTGTATTCAAGAAACAAAAGCTTTTGAAGAACAATTCAAAAAAGAAGTTTGAGAAATAGACTCTTATAAATATTTATGGCATATTTGAACTAAGGCTTGATATGCTGGAACAGCAATTTTTTATAAAGAAAATATTGAAGTCATAGATTTAAAAAATGATTTTGATACTTTGGAACATTTTAATACAGATTGAAGAGTCACAGAATTAGAATTTAGATATAAATGAAAACATATAGTTTTATTTAATTGATATTTTCCCAATGGTTGAACAAGAGCAGATTGAACAGAAATGTTAACTTATAAATTGGATTTTTACAAACATTTAATTAATTATACAAGAAAATTAAAAAGAGAAAAAAAAGAAATAATTATAACTTGAGATTTTAATATTTGTCATACTGAAATTGATATAGCAAGACCAAAAGAAAATATAAATTCTATTTGATTTTTGCCTATTGAAAGACAGAAAATAGGAGAATTTATTGATGATTGAAATCTTGATGTTTGGAGATATTTTTATCCAAACAAATTAGATACTTATTCTTGGTGGAGTTATAGAGCTTGAGCAAGACAAAATAATGTTTGATGGAGAATTGATTATTTTATTGTAAACAAAGATTTTATTGAAAATGTTTCTCGAATAAAATATTTAACTGAAGTTGAGGGAAGTGATCATTGTCCTGTAATGTTAGAATTGAAATAAAAAA
>JBBILU010000037.1:0-10557 GCA_037444775.1 Candidatus Altimarinota bacterium | reverse complement strand
GAAAGCAAATTTACGAAAAACTTTCAGAAGAAACAATTTTTTGATACAAGCTTTACGAAGATTGACAAAAATCTGTGAAAATTTTTCTTAAAAGTTTTATGCTTGAAATATTTTATGAAGAAGATTTGGATGAAAAAATTAGATTTATAGAAAACATTAAAATTAGTAAAAAATAATTTATAATTTAATCAAAAAATTATGCCTTACAATAGAAAAATGCCAGATTGAAGTATAAAAGTTTATCATACAGAAGATGAATTTTATGAACTTTTTGATAAAATATGGAAAGAAAAAGCTGTAGAGATGTTAGATGAAATCAGAAACTCTAAAAAGTTAAATCAAAATAAATTAAATGAAGTAAAAGTTTTACAATATGTTTAAACTAATCTATTCTCCAATAGCAGAAATAAAAATAATAAGTTTTGCTGAATCTTATAAAAATATTTTCATAAGATTGTATTATGATTCCTGACTTGATAATGAATATCAATTTATTGCTGAATATATGGATAAATGAGATGAATTAAGAGAAAATATAAAAATTCAAATCCACGAAAAGCTTTCAGAAGAAACAATCTTTTGATACAAACTTTATGGAGATTGACAAAAATCTGTGAAAATTTTTCTTAAAAGTTTTATGCTTGAAATATTTTATGAAGAAGATTTGGATGAAAAAATTAGATTTATAGAAAACATTAAAATTAGTAAAAAATAATTTATAATTTAATCAAAAAAGTTATGTCTTACAATAGAAAAATGCCAGATTGAAGTATAGAAATTTATTACACTATACAAGAAATGGATAAAATGTTAGATGAATGCATCAAAAAACATTGAGAAAACTTGATAAAAGAAATAAAAGAAGAAAAAGCAAAAAAAGAAAAAATACCTGTAATTTATAAAGAATTGGTTTATGTTTAAAATCATTATCAAAAACAGATTTCGTGATAAATTAGATGACTTTCTTCTTTCCTATACAAGAATTTTCAAAAGTTTATATTCCGATACTTGAATAATTAATGAAGAGCTACTTTTTGAAACCTATGAAAAAAGTGCTAAACAGATGAAAAACTTTATTCTTGCTGAAATTGATGATACTTTTTCCATAGAAACAATTTTTTGATACAAGCTTTATGGAGATTGACAAAAATCTGTGAAAATTTTTCTTAAAAGTTTTATGCTTGAAATATTTTATGAAGAAGATTTGGATGAAAAAATTAGATTTATAGAAAACATTAAAATTAGTAAAAAATAATTTATAATTTAATCAAAAAAGTTATGCCTTACAATAGAAAAATGCCAGATTGAAGTATAAAAGTTTATTATACTATTGAAGAAATGGATATAATGTTAAAAGAATGTATTGATAAAAATGCTAATGATTTATTACATGAAATTAAAGAAGAAAAATTAAAAAAAGAACAAGTTATAATTTATAAAGAGTATGTTTATGCTTAAAGTAATTATTGAAGAAGTATTTTATCAAAAACTTTCTAAATTTTTCACATCATATAAAAATGTCTTCAAAAGTTTATATTCTGATACTTGAATAATTGAAGAAGAAATATTATATGAAGCATATCATAAAACTGCCAATCAAATGGAAGAATCTGTGATAAATGAAATTTACAAAAAACTTTCAGAAGAAACAATCTTTTGATACAAACTTTATGAAGATTGACAAAAATCTGTGAAAATTTTTCTTAAAAGTTTTATGCTTGAAATATTTTATGAAGAAGATTTGGATGAAAAAATTAGATTTATAGAAAACATTAAAATTAGTAAAAAATAATTTATAATTTAATCAAAAAATTATGCCTTACAATAGAAAAATGCCAGATTGAAGTATAAAAGTTTATTATAGTTCTGAAGAAACTAAAAATTATGTGAAAACAAAAATATTAGAAAGTGCTGAAAAACTAAGAGAAGAAATAATTTCAAAAGATTCTATAAGAATCAAAAAAGTTAATAATAAAGAAATAGTATATGTATAAAATAGAATATACTTGATTATCTAGAGAAATAATTGCAAATTTTATTATTGGATACAAAAATATTTACAAAAATTTATATTTTGATACTTGAATAATATGAGTAGACGAAATTATTTCTTGCTACATAAAAAAATGAAATGAAATAGAAAAAGAAATTTCTTGCTTAATTTCTGATAAACTTTCTAAAGAAACAATTTTTTGATATAAACTTTATGAAGATCGACAAAAATCTGTGAAAATTTTTCTTAAAAGTTTTATGCTTGAAATATTTTATGAAGAAGATTTGGATGAAAAAATTAGGTTTATAGAAAACATTAAAATAAATAAAAAATAATATTTCTTAAAAAAATCCTTATATTCCCTCTCCTTTGAGGAGAGGGCTAGGGTGAGGTAAAATAATTTATGAAAAAAAACATAACTATTGCATTAACTTGAGGCTGAACTGGAGGTCATATTTTTCCTCTACTGGCAATTTATAATTATTTGAAAGAAGAAAATAATAATTATGATTTTGTTTGGGTTTGAGAAGAATGAGGTTTGGAGCAACAAATTGCTGAAAAAAATAAAATAAAATTTCTTAGAATTGCTGCTTGAAAAATCAGAAGATATTTTGATACAAGAAATTTTTATGAGCCTTTGAAAAATATTACTTGAGTTGCTGAGTGAATTTATTACATTTGGAAATACAAAATTGATATAGTTTTTTCAAAATGAGGATTTGTTAGTATTCCTCTTGCTCTGGCTGCAAAGCTTATGAGAAAAAAAATTTATATTCACGAATCAGACACTATTTCCTGACTTTCAAATAGAATTGTTTCTAAATTAGCTACAAAAATATTTTATTCATTTGAGAAAAATATTTTAGAAAAAAATGAAATTATTTCTGGTCAAATTCTTAATCCAGCTTTACTCGATTGACTTAAAAGTCTTGAAGTATGAACAAATCCTAGACTAAAAGTAGTTGTTATAGCTGGGAGTCAAGGCTCTACTACAATATTTAGAAATTTATTAAGAATTTTACCAGATTTACAAGATATTGATTTTGATATAATCCTTTGAGATAAAAACTTATGATTTAGAAATGAATTAAATAAATTTACAAATACAAAAGTTTATGATTTCGTTGATCAAAAAGATTTGGGTTTAATTTACAAAAATTCTGATATTGCAATAACAAGGTGATGAGCTACAAGCTTATGGGAACTTTATTATTTTTGAATTCACTCAATAATAATTCCTCTGAAATCAGCAGCTCAAAACCATCAAGAAAAAAATGCTTTATATTTCAAAAGAAATTTTGGTTCAAATATTCTTGATGAAGACAAAAACTTGCATTTAGAAATTTTCAAACTTTTACAAAAATACAAAAATTTAAGAAAGGCTTGAATAAATTTAGAATCTTTTTTTAATCCTTTGAAAATTATAGAAAGAGAAATAAAAAAACCATAGAAAAATTTTTTTGAAATTTTTAGTTTTTATTTAAAATATTTAATTTTACTATTTTTTTAAAAAAATTAGTTTTTATCTTTTTTAAAAAATAACTCCAATTTTTTTTACTACATTTTTATTTGTAAAATAATTTCTTCCAGTTCTTTTTTATCAACTTTCTGAGGATAAACTTTTACATAATTATAAAACTTTTTATGCTCATAAATTCAAGAACAAATAGTATTTAAATCACATTTTTCACATTCTGGTAATTTTTCATGATAAAAATCTGTCTCATGAATTTTCTTCCTAAAATCCAAAAAATGTACTATTCTCTCTTCAGATTTCACTATTTTTCTTGTTTCCGTTGAACACCATTCGTAGCCTCTAATATAACAAAGAGGCATTTTTTCTACTCTAAAAGTTCTTCAAGTTGAACTTAAATAGTCCATAGCTTCTTTTAAAGAACTTTTGAAGTTATCAAAATCTGGCAAAGTTGAGAAAGCAATATCTGTTTTTCTCATCATTTCTGGATCTAAATTATTCCAAACAAAATGTTTAATTGGTGAAAAAGTTTTTGTTAAAAATTTAACGGTCTTATCAAGATGATTTTCATTATAATGATTCAAAACTGTATTAATTTGAACTCTTATTCAAAAATTTAAAGCATTTGTTATACTCATCATTAACTTTTTCCAACTTCAAGGAGTATCAGTTAAAAAATCATGAACTTTTTCAAAGCAAGAATAAACTGAAAAATGAACAAGTTCAAGTCAAGCATTTGCTAGTCTTTCAACAAATTTTGGATTTGAACACATCATTCAATTAGAAATCATTCTGTTTCAAAGTCATATTTTTTTACTATATTCAATCCATCTTGATAAGTCAGGAGATAAGGTTGGCTCTCAACCAGTAAAAATAACACCAGAATAATTTTGTTTTTTAAAATCATCTAGCAACTCTATTCATCTTTCATAAGTAATATTATTTCAATTACTAGGATTACTACAAAAATGACATGCATTATTACAATATCTATTAACTTGAATATATCATATATTTGCCATATTTATTAAATTATAGGGTGTAAAATACTAAATCAATAACTTCTGATAAAATTTATATGAATTCATTTACACTCCTTGTTATGTTTACAAGAATTGCATCTTAAAGACTTTTTTCTATACAAATCTGAAATATATGTGTATGTATAATTTTCTAAGCTTAATTCTTGCTTTAAATCATTATATGTTTGGAATATTCATTCTCATCATAAACATTTTGGAACATTTATCAGTGTTTTTCATTCTTGTTTTTTTTGCAGTAAAAAAGAAATAAATTCTTCTTTATTTTTTCCATATTTTTCATAAACAAGACTTGGAAAATTTTCTCACTTAAGAATAAAATCTTTTTCAGATACAAAATATTTTTTTTCTTTTGAATACTGTAGAAAATCATGACAATATTGATTCTGAAAACAAACATCACAAGCATCACCAAAACATTCTGGCTTTTTAACTCATTTACTTTCTATAAAGGGAGCAAACATTCATCTTGATTCTCACATTACTTCTGATTTAATTTTTCTTGGATCTTGAATTAAATCCTCATATCATTCAAAGGCCTCTGCTGGAAATCTGTTTGTCCACATATACATTCAAGGAATTCTAGAAAGTTTCCAAGTCTCTAATAATTCTTTTTTGTACTGAAAAAAATCATAAAATAATTTTTCCTTGTATTCAGAGAAACCCCTCCCAAAAGGGATAATTTGCAAAATATCATATTCATAAATTCACAATTTCATAAAAAACTTAACAATATCTGGGAGGAATTTAACATTAATTTTATTTACGACAATATCAATATTGACAATAATTTTTGGGAAATTTTTTTTTATAAGTAAAAGCCCCTTAAGAGATTTTTTAAAAGCTCAAGGAGTTGCTACCAAATAGTCATGTAAAATAGAATTATGTCAATGAAAAGAAAAAGTTACTTCTTCAAGTCAAGCTTCAAAAACTTTTTTACAAAAATTTTCTGAAGCAAACATATTTCAATTTGTAACCGTTTGAACTCTATCATAACCAATTTCTTTAGCATATTTGATATAATTTGGGAATTTTGGATTTATAGAAGCTTCTCAACCAGAAATAATAACTCTATTTTCATATCAAGATTTGAATCCCTGAAAAATTTCTTTTTTTACTATATCCTCTGGAATAAGTTTACCATTTTGAGCATAACTATCAAGACAAAAAATACATTTATTATTACAAGCTGCTGCTATCCTCACCCAAATACGATTTTGTTTGCTTGTTTTCTCTTTAGCAAGAAGATTTGTTTTATTTTGCATTTTGAGCTTTTAACAAAATATCTAATTTTTTTTGAAGTTCTTTTGCATAAAAATAATCTGGTTTTAATATCAATGATTTATCATTAAATTCTTTTGCTTTATTCAGATTTCATATATTAAAATAACACATTCAAATAAGATACAAACTATCTGAATCTTTTCCTTCAAAAGCCTTATTCACTTTTTCAAAATAATCAATAGCTTCCTCATATCTTTTTTGTTCGAATCTCAATTTTCAATACAGTTTTAAAATATCTACATTAGTTTTATCCTCCTTCTCCAAAGCCTTTTCAAGAGAAACTAAATCTTTTGAATCTGCCATTTTATATAATGAAATCAGATTTGGTCATTGGACTTTTTCAACAGTCTCAACATTATTTATAGGTCATGTTTGTGTAGAAATTATTTTTTGTGGTGAATTAAAAGATGGAGAAGTATTTGTTTCTACTGGTTCTTTTCACATAGAACATCAAAACAAAAATAATAACAAAAATAAACTACTAAATTTTTTCATAATCTTTTCATTAAAAAATAAACAATGTAAATATATAAACTTTTCTATTTTTTTCAATTTTTTATTTGTTCTATCATTTGTAAAACTTTTTGTTCATACGATTGAATCTTTGATTTTTTAGTATATAAAAAATCCTCATTCTGTAAATTCTTATTCATTCCATCTTTAGGAATATAAAGAATTGCTTTAACTTCATCATATCAAAAAATTTCAAAATAATATTTATAATAGCCTAAACAATATTTTTGTAAATTACAAGTATAACACTTTTCTCATTTTGTATAATATGAATCATTTTTTTCATTTATCCTTTTTTGTTTTTCAATAATGAATATCTCTTGAATAGTATGTATCAATTGATCTTTTTCTTGTTCTGGCAAAAGCTCAAAATATTCTTCCATAAAACAAAGTGGAAGTGAATGATTAATCAACATTTTTACAATAAAATCCTTATCTTTTTCCCAAAAAATATGAGCAAATATTTCTTTTATTTGAACAGCATTTTTTTTATATAATTTTTCATCTCTTGGATTTAAAAGAGAAAACCCCTCATCTTTATTTATATAATCACTATCTCAAATATTTTCTTTAATGATAAGTCTATTATATTTTACTGCAATATTATGTTGTAGTAAAATACCTTCCATTTCTTTTAAATCATTAAATGCTCCCTCTCTTCAAACAATTTTATCATGAATATTTTTTTTTGTTGAATATATAGGAAAAAATACTTGTTTTAAATTTTTTAAACCAAAAAGTAGTTCAAATTTTTGTTTTTCACTTCCAGAAGTATAGAGTTTTAATGGTATTTTTAAAGAATCTAAATAATACATTATTTCATCAATATACTTATTACTTAATGGTTCATTTCCTCAAATAGAAATTTGTTTGATTTCTAAAATATCTATACTTTCAAAAATACTTTTCACTTCTCAAAAAGATGTATCTTTTCAAGATATTTGCTTTTTATATTCAGCCGTAGACTTATCACAAAAACAACATGAAAAGTTACACACACTGTGAAGATAAATATATATAGATTTTTCTCAATTTTCAGAAACCTCAAATCCATAATTTATTTCTTTATTTTTTTCTGAATAAGTTTCTCAAGACTTCAAAATAAAATCTGCAATAAGTGGATTATCTTTTTCTAATATTGAGGCTTTTTTTATAAATTCATTTGACATTTCATTCTGTCAAAGATGTTTATATAAAACTCAAATGTTAAATACTATATTAAAATCCTGTTCTCAAGAAATTTTATATGCTTTAAGATAATATTGCAAAGATTTTTCTGGATGTGATTTTTTTTGAAAAATTTCTCAAATTCAAGAATAGATTCGAATAAGATCTTTGGGAATATTTCGACTAATATCTTTTTTTAATAAAATTTCTTTTAATAAAGATAAAAAAATTGCAAGTGAAATATCTAATTCTCAATAAGATAAAAAGGCATATGCACCATCTATTCTTTTAGACATAGCATCTAACATATTCTTTATTTTTATGAAATATTAAAATCTTTCTATTTCTTCAGTATTAAATATAATTACATACTGATAGCCTCACCTAAAATCACTTTGCTTATTTACAACAGTATCATAAAAATTCATAAGTTTTTTATAAACTTCATCATAACTTCAATGAATCAAAATATTTTCTTGTTCTTCAAATCATTTTCCAAAAGATTTTCATATATTTATTCAGACAAAAGTATTTTTATGAAAAATACCTTGCATAAAAGCTAAATCTCTTTGAATTTCTGAACTATCTCTCATCATTTCAACAAAATATATAACAGGAAGATTTGAATTTAAAACAAAATTACCACTTTTTCATGATAAAAAACCATCAAAAATAAATTTATCCAGAAAAAATCCAGAAACTGAAATAGCAGTAGTAATGGCAGACATTCAAGGAATAGGAATAATGGAAAAATCTATATTTCATATTCTTTTAAAAAGATGAATATATTTCAAAAGCATATATCAAGGATCCATAAAACAAGCAGTTCAACCTATTTCAAAAAGTCCAATATTTCCTCATTGTTCAAAAGTATCTGAAATTATTTTTTTACTTTCTTCTGAAATTTCTTTGTGGTAATCCTCTCATTTTAGTTCAATAATTTTTCCCTTATAATCAATTTTCAATAAATCAAATATCATTTTAATTTCTGAAATATGTTCAACAAATAATAATTCTGTATCTAATGCTTTTTCTATCATATTAGATGAAATATCCTTCAAATTTCATAATATTCCTGAAATAACGTAAAATTTTGGTTTTTTCATAAAAGTTTTTTATTAAAATATTGTATAAATAAATGCTTTTTTCTATTTTTGATAATATGATGAATATTCATTATTTCTTCATTTATAGGTATTATTTTATAAACTTGGAGAAAATAGAATCAAAATTTTTTTATTTTTTTAAAAAGAAATATATTCATCAAAAACTTTTTTAATTCATATACTAAAAAACTTCATTATCTATAGAAAAGGCTTAATTCAATAGAAAAATTTGCTCATTTTGGTTGTTTATTTGATATATTTCTTGCTTGTATTTCTAGTTTTTGGGTATCTTTTTATATATTTTTTTTGAAAAAAACACTTAAAACAAAATCAATATGCACTAGAATAAAAATAAACATCATAAAAAATATTTAAAAAAAATTTCATTTTATGAGTTATTATTTAAAATATTTGCCATTCTATTTATAAAATCCAAAGTTCCTGTATATCAAAAATACGATTTATTGGTATAGACATGATAATCATAAGAAGGAAATCAAAATTGCATTTTTTTGATATTTTTACCTTCATTATTTAAAGTATTTTCCAAATGAGAAATCCTTATAAATAAATCTATGCTATGAGAATCATGATTTTGTTTTAATCAAAAATATACTTTTTTATCTTTTAATTCCAAATATTTATTATTTTGCATATGTTTCTCATCTCAATGAATATTTATATGTTTCACATCACATCAAAGAGTTTGACAAATATCAATTATTCCACTCAGTAAGTAAGGATCTCAATAATAAGCAATTTTTTTTCAGAAAAAAGTATGAGGAATAACAAATTTCAAAATGTCTATTTGATTGTTTTGAGTTAATTCCTCTTGTATAAATTTTTCACCTTGTTCAACAAATCAAAAATGTTTTGCAATTTTATCTATAAAATCTGTAGTTTTATTGAGTCAAAAAGGTAAATCAAGTTCTAATAAATCTGCTTTCAATCTTGTAGCTATTTTTTTTGCTGCCTTTCTTCAATAAGGTAAAGAAATAATCGTTCCAGCATTTTTTACTTCTAAAATATCTTCATAATTTCATCCGTTCAACCAAATAGAAACTACTGTCAAACCTAATTTCTCACATATTTTTTTTAATTCTAAAACATTTCCAAAACAATCTCATTCATTTCTATCAAATAAATTTCAAATAAGGGCAATATTATTTTTCTCTGGATTTCATCAATCTAAAGAAATATTTTTTGCCAAAGAAAAAAGTAGGTCTGAGTATCATTCAAGCCAACAATCTGTCATACTACGAGAAGGAATATTAAAAATAGCATCTTTCTGACTTTTTTCTCTTGCTTGGCTAATAATTCCATCATAATCAGTTCATACAACTTGACTCATTGGCATTGAAGAAACAAAAATGAGTTTTGTAAAATCTTTTTTTGCCATTTCTATCATACTAGAAACAAATTTATCATTTCTATTTCAAATAACACTATCAGCATCAGAAATGGTAGATAAAATTTTGTGTTCTCCATTTGCATTTCTAAGCTGCGAATGTATATCATGATTTCATTGAATAAAATCATTTTTGAAAAAAAAACAATCTGGACTATCAATCCACAAATAGGCATCTTTTATAGCATTTACTCCTAAAAGAACTCCTACTAAATAGGTAATTGGCATATCACTTTTTTCAAAATTGGTCATAGTATTTTGTTTAGAAAAATATATATTTATTATTTTTTTATCATACAATTTTTTATTTTTTATTATATAATTTTTTATAAATTTACAAATTTATTATTTTTTATAAATTTAAACCATAGATAATGTTCCTTTAAGTCATTTAACTGTTAAATTTACTAGACTCATTTCTATAATTATTTAGAGCAATTTTATGAGTTTTTAAGTCCAAGTTTTGAATCTAACAAAACTGGTCGGATTTGAAACGGGACGATAGATGTCTTTTTTTAAATTTCTTTGACAAATAGAGAAAAAAATTTACTATTAGAGAGAAAAAAGTTTCA
>JBBILU010000036.1:1926-11628 GCA_037444775.1 Candidatus Altimarinota bacterium | reverse complement strand
TAAATTATTTTTACATAGTTTATTCTTTTTCTTAAGTTATGCAAGATGTCTAATAAAAATTATTTTATTTAGTTTTTTCTAAAAACAAAATTTTTATGGTATTTTTTTATAGTAATCAAAACATCCATAAAGGAATTACACTTTTTTCTCAAACTAAAATATCATCTAAAACCAAAAAAGAATTTTCTTTATTATCTTTAATTTGTTTAAAAGTTTTATTTTTTCATCAAATTTCAAAAATTTTTTCTCAAATAACAAAATCTCATATTTTTGTAGATTTTATTTTATTTTTACTATTTTGAATAGCTTGTATAAAAAAAGTTTCTCTAGTTAATCAAACTTTTATTTCTTGTAAAAGCATTTTATTTATAACAAAAAGTAAATTTGTATTTTCTAAATACACTTTTGAAGTATTTTTCATTATATTATAACCAAATATATCTTGTAAAAGAAATCTTACTAATCATCATTTTTCTAAAATTTCTAAATAATTATTCACAGTTTTATTATCTATTTGAAGAGTTTTTGAAATTTTGTTTACATTAATTTCTCAAGGATCAATTACAGATAAATAATTCAACACTTTTTTGAAATAAATTAAATTTTCTGTTTTAATATTATAAAATTGAGCTATATCATCATAAATTGTTTTTTCTATTGTTTCAATTATTTTTGAAGCATCTTTTTGTTTTTCATTAACATAATATGGATAATATCCACCTTCAATATATTTTTTAAAAGTCTGAATAATCGGAAAATCTAAAATTTCTTGAGAAATAAGCAAATGATTAGAGATAATTGTTTCCAAATCATACTTTGGAAGCTGAATACTATGAATATAATTTGCATATTCTCTAAAAGAAAATCAGTTTAAAGTATATAATTTTGCTCTTCTTGATAAATCATAATTTCATCATTTCAAATCAATACTTGAACTTCAAGAAAAAACTATTTGTAAATTTGGAATACTATCATAAATATTTTTTAATTCTTGTTGCCAATTTTTATATTTGTGAACTTCATCTATAATAAGTAATTTTCATTCATATTCTTTCCTGAATTTAAATGCAAAATCAAAAAGTTTATTTTCAAGAAAATAAATATTATCAGCAGAAATATAAATAGATTTTGACAAATCATTTTGTGATAAATACTTTAATAACAAAGTTGTTTTTCAAACTCATCTTGGTCATATAATTCACAATAATTTATCGTCAAAATCTATTTCATAAAAAAGCTCTCTAGTATAAGAAAAATTATTTTTTAATAATTCTCTTTGTATTTCAAAAAATATTTGCATATAGTAATTATTAGAATGTATTCCAAAAGATAGTATGTTTTTTTGGAATAAAGTCAAATTTTGAGATTTTTTTGCTTTTTTTGGCAATTTGATATTTAGTAGAAATTTTTACACTAAAAAAAGTTTATTTTATTTTAGTTTTTATTACAATATTTGTAATAGTTTTTGATTTGATAATAAATAAAAATGTCTGAAATAAAAAAGATTAACAAAATGAGGAAACAAAAAGTAAGTTTTAGAATACTTTGAGAAAATTTTGTTTTCAGAGAATGAAGTTATTATTACAAAATGCCTAGTTTTGTATGAAAAAATATTTTTTATACAAAAAATGATTCATATAATCAAGCTGTAAAAAATTTTGATTTAATAAAAAAATATTTTTGAAAAGTTATAAAAATAGCGAATACAGAAATTCTCAAAAATGAAGATTGACACTATATAATCAAGCAAAAAGCTATAAACTGAAAAATTCTCTCAATGCAAGATTTAGAAGAAAATTATTTACTTAGAAGTAAATTCAGAAAACTTGTAATTATAAATGAAATTATGTGGGAAAAAGAAGGAGTTTTTTTAGATTTGCTTTGAAGTGATTTTGTTTATAAACCTACAAAAATCAACAACTTAATTTGTAAATGAAATGAAATATTTATTTTTGATTTTGGTTTATTAGAAAAAAAACCAAAGAATTTTCTTTTCAAATTTGTTAGTAAAATTGCTCAGAGAATTCAAATTTTTATAATTTTAAATTTTTGGGATAAATAATTTATTTGTAAAATAAAATTTTTTGTATAAAGTTTAGGAAAATATATTATTTAAGAATAAAAAACAATGAAATATTCAATTCACAATGAAGAGAAATTAAAAGAAATATTAAAAGAAAATAAACAACCTTCTTTTAGATATGCTCAAATTGAAAATGCAATTTACAAAAACCAAGTTGTAAATTTTGATGAAATCCAAACTATTCCAAAAGAATTGAGAGAAATTCTTAATTCTAACTTTTTTTACCAGAATTTAGAAATAGAAACAGAAAAAACTTCTGATAATGGTCAAACAACAAAAATCTTGTGGAAAACAAAAACTTGAGATTTGATAGAATCTGTAATTATGAGACATTTAACAGGAAGAAACACTCTTTGTGTAAGTTGTCAAGCTGGTTGTCCTATGGCTTGTAGTTTTTGTGCTACTTGAAAACTTTGATTGAAAAGGAATCTTGATGCTTACGAAATAGTTGAACAAATTATGTATGCTATTAATTTATTAGCAAAAGAGTGAGAAATTCTTAGAAATGTTGTTTATATGTGAATGTGAGAACCAATGCTAAATTATGATAATGTTAAAGAATCTATTAGAATAGCAACACAGCAGAAAAAAATTAATTTATCAAACAGAAGAGTTACAGTTTCTACTTGTTGAATTGTTCCTTGAATCAAAAAATTTACAAACGATTTTCCTCAAACTTCTCTTGCAATTTCTCTTCATGCACCAAATGATGAAATAAGAAGTAAAATAATGCCTATAGACCACACCTATCCAATAAAAGATTTAATGGCAAGTTTAGATGAATATGTAGCTAAAACTAATAAAAGAATTTTTTATGAATATATAATGATAAATTGAGTAAATGATCATATTAAATTAGCTTCGGAGCTTTGAGAACTTTTGAAATGAAAATTAGCTCATGTAAATTTCATTCCATATAATGCTTGAGAGTGAACAAATTCTGATTGATTTAGTACAACTCCAAGATTTATTATAGAAAAATTTCAAAAAATTCTTGAAAAGTATTGAGTTGTTTCAACAATAAGAGCAACAATGTGAGATGACATAAATGCTGCTTGTTGACAATTGGCTAATAAAAGCGAATAAAAAATAACTTGAAAATAATAAAAAAAACATATAATTCTAAAAGTTTTTAAAAATAATAAAAAATTTATGAAGTCTATTACACTTACAGATGTTCCTAAAACAATAGAAATTTCTTGAGTAGTGAATTTCTATGTTTTTGTAGAAGAGTTGCAAAAACATAATATTGAAGTAGATTTATTAGAACATTCTTTTGATGAGCTATCTCCTGAAATGAAAAAGTCTTATTTAGACTCTTTTAATATAAAAAAAGAAGATTTAATAAATATATAATTATGGAAAAAATTATTAGAATTTTAGAAAAAAAAGATATATTAGATTTTTTAGATAAAAGATTATTAATTTCAAGATATAAAAAATCTAAAGAAAGTATTTTAAAATGATTGTATTCTTGAATTGATTTTAAACTTAGACAACCAAAAAGTAATTGAATTTATAGTTTTAGAATAAATAAACAATTTAGAGCTTTTTGAAGGTTAGAAGAAGATTGAACTTTAATTATTTATGAAATAAACAATCACCAAAATTATTAATTATAATAATAAAAAAATATGAAAAAATTAGCACCAAAATTAGTTTTGATAGTTATAAGTTTAATTTTGCTTTGAATTTATAGCTTTCCTTGGGCAAATTATGGGATCAATATTCCTTACACAGAAAAAGAATATAAACTTTGACTTGACTTACAAGGTTGAGTTGAACTAGATTATAAAATTGATTTAGATGAATTAAGAAAAGAAGCAGATTATACTAAAGAAAAAGAAAAACAAGCTGTAGAATGACTGAAATCTATTATTGATAAAAGAATAGAAATTTTAAAAATTAATGATTCTACAATAACTTCAGCAAATTATGGTTGAGAAGAACATATTATTGTCCAAATTCCTTTGAAATGAAAAAATGATGCTGAAAATAAATTAAATGTAGAAAGAGCAAAAACTGCAATTTGAAAAGTTGTAAAAATTGAATTCAAAGAAGAAAGAACAGAAGTTACAAAAAAAGATTTGGATGATAGACAAAAATTAGCTAGTGATGCTTTGGCAGAATTAAAAGATTCAAAATATCCTTTTAACACAACTTCAGCAAAATACAAGGATAATAACGAAAATGTTGCTATTTGAAATCTTGAATTGGAGTTAAAAGATTTAAATAAATATTTCAAAATTGATTCAAATTCTTTAAAAAATTGACTTAATGAAAAAATTCTTACTTGAACTGGAGTAGAAAATTTATCAGGACAAGAATGAAATTGGATAATTTTTGTGAACAAAATAGATAACTCAAAGGTAAATTTTGATTATATTTTCATAACAAAAAATCCATCAGAATGGAAACCAGCCATGGATTCTAAATGAAGAATTTTAAATGATAAATATTTTGTAAAAGCTGCAGTTCAATATAATGAAGCTTTTCAACCTATGATTGAGCTAAATTTTAATGATGAATGAGCTGAAATTTTTTGAGAATTAACAAAAAGATTAGTTTGAAAACCAATTGCTATATTTGTTTGATGAGAAATGTTGACATCTCCAAATGTTAATGAAGCTATTTTAAACGGTAAAGCAGTTATAACTTGAAATTATACATCAGAAGAGGCAAATAAATTATCTACAGATATTAATACTTGAGTTGTTCCAGCACCAATTTATTTAACAAGTGAGAAATCAATAGATTCTAGACTTTGAATGAATTCTTTACAAAAATTAATTGTTGCTTGATTTGCTTGATTTGTTTTGATATTTTTCTTTTTAATTTTCACTTATAGATTTTCTTGATTTATGGCTTCTATTGCATTACTTTTTTATGTAGTTTTAATATTAGCTGTTGTAAAATTCTTTTGATTTACACTTACTTTAGCCTCTATAGCTTGATTAATTTTGTCTATTTGAATGGCAATTGATGCAAATGTATTAATTTTTGAAAGAACAAAAGAAGAAATCAGAGAATGAAAATCTTTTACTGAAGCAACAATTATTTGATTTAAAACTTCTTGGACAGCAATTTGGGATACTCATGTAACTTGATTAATTGTTTCTATAATATTATTTATATTTTGAATAAATTTAATAAAATGATTTGGTCTAATGCTTGCTGCTGGACTTTTAGTTTCACTTTTTACAGCAATATGGATAAGTAGAATTCTCATTTTATTTTCATCAAAAATTAGTGATAAAAAAGAAATATTCATAGGAAAAGTTTAAAAAAATAAAAACAAGCTTAGCTTGTTTTTATTTTGTATCTTAAATCATCTACATTTCATGCTCATTGAAGCAAAATTATACTTGAGTTAGGATTTTCTAAATCATATTCTTTTATAAATTTCAAAGTATTTTCAAGTCCTTTTCAATCAAATTTGTTTGAGTGATTTATTAAAGATATAAGAATTTCAGAATTTATTTTTTTCTTATCTTCTTCACTATCTCTTGATTCATAAATATCTGGAATTACAATAGTATCAGCTGACTTGAAACAATCTTTAAATCAATCTAGAAGCTCTAAAGTTCTATTATATTGATGCGGTTGAAAAACTACAAAAAGTTTTTTTTCTAAATTAAATTTTTTAATAGCATCCAAAGTTAAACTAATTTCTGTTGGATGATGACCATAATCACTCATCAAAATATTTCAATTCTCAGTTTTTCAAATATTTTCCATTCTTCTCCAAACTCAAGAATAATTTTCTAAAGATCCTATAATTTTTTCATCTGGAATTTCAAGAATTTTTCAAACTGTATAAGCAAGTTTCGCATCAAATAAAATATGTTCTCAAGGAATTTTTAAATTAATTTTTGGAAAATCCCCCTTTAGTTCCCCCTTATTAAGGGGGATAAAACTATTTATCTTACTAACAATAATATAATTTATATCTTTTCTAATTCATAACAAGCTCATAGAATTTTTACAATCTCAATTTAGAATAACATATCCTCATTCTCTAATATTTCAAATGAAAGAAGCAAAAGCAGAAATATAATCTTCCAAATCTTTATAATAATCTAAATGATCTAAATCTATATTTGTAATTACTCAAATAAAAGGTTTATATCTCAAAAAACTTCTTTTATATTCACAAGCCTCAATAACAAAATAATTTTCTTCATTGTGTTTATCCTCTTTAATAAAGGGGATTATAGGAGATTCTAGACTTTTATAGAAATTTTTTCCTCCAAATTCTTTTAATAAAGTTCAAACTATACTTGTGAAATTATATGAAGAATTTTTTAATATTAAGCTAATTAAAGAGCTTGTTGTTGATTTACCATGACTTCAAGTTACAGCAATAAGTTTTTTTGAATTGGCAATATCTGCCAAAGCTTCTGGATAAGTAAAAAGTTTTATTCATAATTTCCTTGCATATTCTAACTCTTTATGACTTTTAGGAATTGCTTCCGTATAAACTATCAAATCTAAATCTTTAAAATCTCTCTGAACAAGCTTTGCTTGTTCTTCCACCTTATTAAGAGCAAGATTATCTATCTTTTCAAAAAAAGTATTTCAAATTTTCACTTGAATTCCCTCTTTTTTCAAATTATGAATTAGCTCAGAATCACTTTTATCACTTCAAAAAACTTCACATCAATTTTGTTTATAATATCTAGCAACTGCAGAAATCCCAATTCAACCTATTCAAATAAAATAAACTTTTTTAGTTTCTCCAAACATAAAATTGTATTATACAAATAAAAATTTAATTTTTATAATCAAACTTTATACAAAAAAGTACTTTTTACAAATTAAATTTTGACAATTATTATATCAGTATTAAAATGATTTTATAATAATAATACAAAGAAAAAATGATAAAAGGAAAAAAAGCTTCTAGTATAGCAGAAGCAATGATAATTTTATTAATAGTTGTAACTTGAGTTGTTTGAATGTTTCAAGTTTATTGAAAATCAAATGATTTAGCTATTTCAACAGAAAATAAAATTCAGGCAATTCAAATAGCAAGAGAGTGAATAGAGTGAGTAAAAAATATAAGAGATACAAATTCTATTATGTTTTGAGCAGATTTGGCTAATTGTTGGAATATTTTAGATTACAACTGAAATTGTGTTTGAAATATTTGATGAACAAAAATGTCAAATTGAAGTTATGTTTTGTATTCAGATACTTCTTGAAGATGGTTTTTATCATGAGCAACTACTTCTACTTATAATTCTTCATATATAAGCTCTTTTAGAGTAAATCTTGATTCAAACTTATTTTTTACTCAAAGCTGATGAACAAATTTTTTTCCACTTTTTACAAGAGAAATCATAGTTTCTGAAGTTTCAGCAAACAGACTAAAAGTTTCAAGTCTTGTTCAATGGAAAGAAACTTCAAGCACAAATGTAAAAAAAGTTAAATTCGATGCAGTGATTACAAACTGGAAATAAAAAAATAAATGTTTAAATTAAACATTTATTTTTTATAAAATCAGAAATAGACATATTATTTTTTAAAGCTTCCGTTTTTATTTTAACTTTTTCTAAAGCTGATAACCTAACTGTTAAAGAATGCTTTTTAGTATCATTATTTAGTTTTTCTATTATATTTGGTAAATCTTTTATTAAATTCGGAATATCTTCTAATGCAAATATTTCGTTAATTCCAATTTTTTCGCATTCAAAATTAGCAGACTCCGTTCAATAAAAATCTCCAATATTTTTTATTGAATATGCATAAAGAGTACCTTTGTAGTTAATATTTCAAGTTTGTATCATAGTAAAAAATTAAATATTATTTTCAGAAAATTATTATTTTTGTTTTGTATTTATATATACCTTTGCAGTCATTATTATGAAATGGTATAGTAATTGTGTTTCATAACAAATTTTTATAAACAATATGGCTTCATTTTCATTGAATTTCAGCATATCAATTTTTAAGAATTATTACCTATAGAATCCGGATTTAATAAAAATTTCTTTAATAATTTTTCATATTGTGTCATAAGTAATAAAAAATATTATAATTTTTCTTATTATAATATTTTTTTCAGAAAAACAAGTTTATTTTTATTCAGGTTTTTTAAGATTTGCTAAAAGTTTTTCTCTATTAAATCACATATCTCAAATAATTCATAAATCTTCTCAAAGTTGAGTTTTAATCTTTTGGAAATTTCAAGAAATTCCAAAATCTGTTGTAAAAAGTGAATTATTAGAAACATTGACTTGTTCTAATCATTCTCATTTTACACTTCAAGTAAACATTTTATTTACCAAAGCTTTTAAATAATCTACTTTTTGTTCATTACCTTGTCATAAAGGTTCTCAGAAATTTCATCTATCTAAATCAATATTTATTGGATTAAAAGATTTTGTTTTATCTCATAAATCTGGAATTATAGCTCACACTTCAATTTGATAAAAAATATCATCAACTATATTTCTTGGTAAAGCTGCAAGTCAAGTTTCTTCATAAAGTCTCTGCAAATTTCTTGCTTTTGTTTTTTCTCTTTCTGTATTTAGTTTATCAATTTGATTAGCCATATCTTTTTTAAATTTTTCTGTAATTTTTTCGGCCTCTTTTTTAGCTTCATTAATTTTTAATTCAAATTCTTTTATTTGTTTTTCTAAATTAAGTTTTTCTTGTAACTGAGATTCTGTTAAACTTGTAATTCTATTCAATTCATCTAATCTATTTTTTAATTTATAGTAAGTTGGAAGAGTATTTTCTATTTGTGTTTTTATAGCCTCTTGCTTTTGAAAGAAATCTCATCTAACTTCCAAAACTTTTTCATCACTTTCAAATCAAGGATTCATCTTTACAGAAAAACCATTTTCAGAAACTAAAGAATAATTTGGTTCTCAATTTTCAAAATTCGCAACTACTTTTCATCAATCTTTATCACCAACAACAAGAATATTTTCATTAGCTCAAAAAGTAATTTTACTTTTTTCTCATTTATCATCTAATCATAAAACATTTCAAGCAACAATTTTTTCTACTTCACTAATTCAACTTGGGATTTTAGAATTTTCTCAAACTGTACTTGGGGATTCAAAATTTTTCAAAGCACTTGCAACTTCTGGATCAAAATTTACTAAAGCATTATAAACTTCATTGTAATGTTTATATTCTTTTTTTGTAGTTTCTTTAGAGTTAAGAACTGAAGCCTGTGTTGGTTTGGGTTGAGGAACTGCTGGAGCTGAAGCTGGAGAATTTACTGAAGCTGAAACTGAAGTTGTAACTGTAGCTTGTTGTTGAACTGTTGGAGCTTTTCAAACAGTAGTTTGAGAATTTTCTTTTTTAAAAATTTCTTCATCTTTCTTTTTTGCAGCTGCAAGAATTCAAGAAAGATTTTTAGGATTTGATAAAAAGTTTACTAAAGCTTTTTTAGAACTAGATAATTCTTTAATTCTATCTAAAGTTTCTTGAGTAATTTTTCAGTCTTTTAAGAAAGTAGTGTTCTTAATATCAAAACTTCCAGATGACAATAAAAGTTTGTCATAGTTTTCTTGAAAAGAATTTATTAAATAAACTATACTTTTTCATTCAAATTGTTTTCATTCTAAATATCATTGATTTTTCAAAAAAGTTAGTGTTTTTAA
>JBBILU010000036.1:0-1826 GCA_037444775.1 Candidatus Altimarinota bacterium | reverse complement strand
TTTTAGTAAAGTTTTCTTTTCATAATCATAGTAAATCTCATCAAGATAAAAATTCTTTTTCAATAGAATTAAAAACTTTTTCATCTTCAATTGATATTTCTCAATTATTAGAAGATTTTTCTCATTCTTCTGCTTTTAATTCTTTATCTGTATTTTTTGAATCTAAAGCTTTTTTTAATCTTATAAAAGAATCTTTATCAACTGGTAAAGATAAAGTATTATCTCAATCAATTTTACTTCTAATTTCCTCTGGAGAACTTGTTCTAAGTAAATCAAAAATATCTTCTTCTAAAATACCAAAAGAATTACTTTTTATAGCATCCTTTAATCAACTAAATCATTTTATTCAAGAAAACTTTTCTATTTTTCTCATTGCTGATAAATCTTTTTTATATTCTCAAATATCAGATTTTAAATCTCCTAATAAGCTTTTACATTCTTGTTTTGCTCAATTACTTTTTTCTTTAAATGCTTTTTCAAGTTCTTCATATTCTTCTAATCAAGAAGAACTAAATTCAGATGGAAGAGTTTTTAACTCATTTTTATAAGACTCTAAAAGTTCTGGGATAGTTTTTTCTTTACCAGCTTTTTCTCCTTCATTATCAACTTTACAAGTTCATACACCTTCCTTTTTTAGTTCTTCTACTAACATAAAACAACAAAAAAAATGCTAAAATCAATTTATTTTAACATTCTTTTTTGAATTTTGCAAAAATATTCTATTTATCTTGTTATTTTTCTAATTATTTAAATGCCTCTTCTACTGCAAGAATATTTTCAGCTTTTAATGCTTCGCCTTTTTCATTTCATGTAATATTTAATCTTACTGCTTTTTCTCACGAATCAGCTTTGGGTAAAAAGTTTCCCATATTATCAAAATATTCAGGTGGAAAATCGTCAGCAACAGCAACTATAGCTTCTAAATCATAATATTTTGTATGATCAGTTAATGCAGTTTTTATAGTTTCTAAATTATATCAAGGAATTCATAATTTTTCTATTTGAAAAGAAATTTTATTTAAACAAGTTTCTCTATTTTCTCAGCTATCCATTGCTTCATCAAAATCACATAAAACTCAATCTGCTGTAGTAGCAACAGCTTCTGAAGCAGGTTTTCAATCACTTTGTTTTGCTACTTTTGTTTTTCAATCTAAAACTTGTTGAACATTTCAAGAAACTGATGAAACTTGTTGAGCAGTTGGAACTTTAGTATTAGCATCAGTTCAACATCAAGCAATTAATCATAAAGATACAGCTAAAGCTCAAACTTGTGATCAATATTTCATAAAAAAAGAATTTAATAAATAAATTCCTCCCTTTTCAGAAATAAACTATACAATATTTTAAACGAATGTCAAAAGATTTTTGTAAAAAATTTTGTGTTTCGGATTTTTTGGTTATAGTAACAAACTTTTTTTGAAATATTACTACAAATTTTGAGAAAATTACTATAAATTTTGAGAAAATTACAAAAAAAAACTACAAGAAAAGTTTTTCAAAAGCTTTTCTTGTAGTTTGAGAATTTGCAGTAATTCTTTGTTTTTTAGAATCATAAAACCACATATCAATATTCACAAGTTTTTTTACTAATGGCAGAATAAATTCATCTAGTTTTTTTATATATTCTCAATGTTTTCAAATATATTGAGAAATTCTCTTAAAATCTATTCTTTCTTCTTGTGATAATTTCCTTTCCCAGAAATCAACTATTTTAGCATATTCATCTTCTATCAACCCTTCTACTCAAGCTTTATAATCTCAAGTATTTTTATAATCAAGTAAACATTGCCATATTTCCCAAACACTTCATCATAAATTTTCCCAAA
>JBBILU010000035.1:0-12322 GCA_037444775.1 Candidatus Altimarinota bacterium | reverse complement strand
ATGGAGGGAGAAAATGTAGCTTACTTAAGCCCAAGAGAGGGAGTAGCACAAAAAGCTCAAGCCTCAACTCTCACAGGTTATACAATGAAAAGTTTAGGATCAGATTTATGAATAATTTATTCAGGTTCAACAGAAATGCACAAAAGTTTTACAGGAACTTTTGATGTAAGAAATACAACAAGTTCAACAAGAATAGTTTTTGCAGAATGAGATGAAATAACAAGTTCTTCAGGTTCAGAATTATTTAGTAATATTTATAACAGAGATAAATTACTTTTGCAAAATAAAGAACTTGCAAAATTGGATGATAGTTTGGTTTTATATTTTGATATGGAAACTACAACGATGAGTTGAAGTTTGAAGGTGTTGAAGGATTTGAGTAAGTATGGGAATAATTGAATATTAAATGGCTGAATTCAGATTTGAACAGAAATTTGAGAAAATGGAAAAGCAACTTATTTTGATGGAATAGATGATAATATAAGAATTAGATGAAATGAAATGCTTAATTCTCCAAAATTTTCTATGTTTTCAATAATGAAATTATTATGAAAACCAACAGATATAAATATTTGAATGATATTTTTATCTAATTATTCGTATTATAAATGAACTATATTTTATATTTGAACAAATATGACTCCATATGCAAGATTGCATTGATGAGATGCTTCCCAAGAATGGTGTGATTATTGAGATTATTGATTTGCTAATGGAATTAAATTTAATCTCTTAAATGGAACTTGAATATGATTAACTTATGATTGAAATAATTTAAAAATATCAGCTAATTGAGAACAAATCCTATCTACAACTTGTCTTTGATATTCAGTGAATAATAATAATGATTTCTATGTTTGATCTTGGTTAACTTATTCTTATACAAAATGACAAATTGATGAAGTTCGTATCTACAACCGTGCATTATCAGAAAAAGAAATCAAGGCAGTTTATGGAAGTACGATAAAATAATTTTTTGTAGAGATGTTTCTTTGAAACATCTTTTTTTGTCTAATTTGAGTTTAAAAAGAGAAAAAACTTTTTTACAAAAAAATTTGCTTTTTTTGATAATTTTTGTTATATTACTTGTGGTTATTAACCAAACCATAAAATATTTTATCAGCCAAATTGGTTGAGAAATAAAATGTTGAAACAAAAATCTGTTATTTGTGAGAAATCACAAAAAAAAAGAAAACCCACTAAGTCAAGAAAGTGGGCTTCTTTTTGTTTACATTCATAAAATAACTTGTATGAGCCACTTTATAAAATCATAGAAAGCATTTGCTAATATATTTATTAGCAAATCAACTAGTATTTTCATAAAAACACTGGTTAAAGAAATAAAATGTTTAGTAGTTTCTGTTAAAACTACTAAACAGAATATATCTAAAAAATATAAGAAGTAAAATATTTTTGTGTAAAATTAAAAGAAATGGGGGGCAGTTTATGGCAGTACGATAAAATAGAGAATAATTCCTTATTATTTCCTCTCCTTTGAGGAGAGGGCTAGGGTGAGGTAACTTTTTTATAAAAAAATTTGCTTTTTGAAATAAAAAATCATATAATACTTTCAGATGAAAACAAAACATCTACACGAAACATTAAACTATCTTTGTTAAAAGATAAAATAAAAAAGCCTTTCTGAGAGGCTTTTTTATTTTAAGTGATTTAGTAGCAATATTTTATACTTAGTATAATTATTATTACCATCACTATGAAAACAAATATAACACGAAGCACTTTAACTATCTCCTTGTTATTAAAAGATAAAAGCTAATTTTCATTAGCAAAAGTATTATATAGAAAGTATAGAAAAATCAAACTTTTATCAGAAAAAGAAATGGGGGGCAGTTTATGGAAGTACAATAAAATAATTTCTGTTAAGATGTTTGGTGAAAACATCTCTTTTTTCTTTGTCTTTTAGCTTGTCAACAAATTGCTTTAGCTGTTTCTCTCCTAGGTTATGAAAACTTTTTTGCAAAAAAAATTTGCTTTTTTTGATAATTATTTATTTTGTTAAAATGTGATTAGTAAGCCATACTTTACTATTATGAATTTTAGAAAAAATTTTAGTCTATTTTTTTGACTTGTTTTGCTCTTTAGTATCTCATCTCTCAGCATTATCAACTGGTCGGATTTGAGTGGGACGATACACTCACCTAAATAATTTTTTTGAATTTCTCCAAAAAATTCATACAATAAGCAAAAATATTTTTTAATGAAGCAAAAATGGCAAAAATATATAATTCTTGATATATTCCAGTAACTGAAACAGACCAGCTTTATTTTGAATGTAAGGGAAATAAAGATTCATTTCCAATCATTTATTTGCACTGATGACCTTGATGTTGGTTTAGTGAATCAAGTGAGCAATATTTTGATTTGGAAAAAGATAATGTAATTTTTTATGATCAAAGAAGAAATGGAAAATCTATATTTACTTGAGAAAGTATTTTAGAAAATCTTGATATGAATGCTATGATTTCTGATTTATTCAAAGTTATAGAATATTTTTGATATGAAAAAGTGAATATTTTTGGTGGAAGTTGGTGAAGTACTCTTGCTTTGGTTTTTACAATACAAAATCCAAATAAAGTTCAAAATATAGTTTTAAAAGGAATTTGGCTTTCTGGAAAAACTCCAGAAACTGAGTTTTTGTGCTGAAATTGATCAGAAAAATTGTATCCAGAAGCTTGGGAAAATTTTCTTGAAACTATTCCAAAAAACTTGAGAAATTCTAAAAAAGAAATGTTTGATTATATTTGGCAAGAAGCTCTTCAAAAAAATTATACTCCACTTTTGTCTTTTCAATTCTTTGAAGGGAAACTTTCTAGACTTAATTGGAAAGAAAGTGAATATGAATTTCCAAATTCTGAAAATTCTTTGGAATTATATAATGCTTTGATTGAATTTTGGTTTATGAAAAATGCTTGTTTTATTTCTTCAAATTACATTTTGGATAATACAAAAAATCTAAAACATATTTTTGTTTCCATAGTTCATGGAAGATATGATTGTATTTGTCCAGTAGAAAATGCTTGGAAACTTCACAAAGCTCTCCAAAATTCAAGTTTAAGAATTGAAATTTGATGACATTCTGGAAGTGAGGAAAATATGCTTTGAGCTTTGAGAGAAGAAGTAAAAAAAGTTTTTAGAAAGTAAAAAAATTAGTTATGTCCAAAATAGAAAATGAAATATCTTTTGATCAGTTGCAAAGATGATGGAGGCAAAAATCTTTTTGAAACTATTCATGAGAGGAAATGTATGTAATAATACAAAAATATTTACGAGAGAAACCAGAAGAATTTCAAAAATTTTTAAAATGAAAAAAATAGCTCTTTCAGATATTTTACATTTTATAGATAATAAAAAAAAGCTTTGAGAACAAACATCTCAACCCCTCTTAGAAATAACTGAAGAATTAAAGATTGCATTATATGTTATCTCAATCAGATAATGCAATTAAAGTTTTTGAATACCCAGAAATGATTCATGCAAAACTTTTGTTTGTTGATGATGAGAAAAGTTTTTTTGGTTCAGCTAATTTTAATAAACAAGCAGCAGAAAAACTTTGAGAACTTAATTATTATGACCCTATTGCAAATTCTCCATTAAATAAAAAGTTAAAAAGACAATTAGAAGCTGATATAAGAAAAAGTAAACAAGTATTTATAGAAAGTTTGCCATATAATAAAGTAAAAGCTATACTAGAATCAGCAGTTTAGTAAATAATCCTTAACCCAAAAAAATTATGCTAAAAGTAGGAGGTTTTAATGAATTAAAACCAGAACAAAAAATTATTGAAGAAAAGATTTTTGAAATAGTGAAAAAAAATTACTGGAAATATGGCTACACTCCAATAGAAACTCCAGCTGTTGAAAGAACTGAAGTTTTGACTGCAAAATGAGGTTGAGAAGTCAGTAAACAAATTTTTGGTGTGTATGGATTAGCTCAGTGATGAAGTGATTTGAAAGATTATAGTTTGCATTTTGACCTAACAGTTCCTTTTGCTAGATATGTTTTGGATTACAGAAATGAGCTAACTTTTCCTTTCAAAAGAAGTCAAATTCAAAAGGTTTGGAGAGGAGAAAGACAACAAAGAGGAAGAAGTAGAGAATTTTATCAAGCTGATATTGATGTCATTTGGGAAGAAAATAATTCTCCAATCCTTGGTAATGAGAGGGGGAGGTGAAAAAATCTTTTTTATGATGCTGAAGTTGTCAGTATTTGATACAAAACCTATAAAGAAATTTCTGAATATTTTGATTTATGACTTGATTTCAAAATAAATATTAATAATAAAAAGATTATTTTTGGTTTTATAAAAGTTTTGTGATTAGAAGAAAAATTTCAAGAAATTTCAATAATTATTGATAAAAAAGATAAAATTTCACTAGAACAATTTAGGCAAGATTTAGAAAAAATTGTAGAGATGTTTGGAAAAAACATATGAAAAGAACTTTACCCTAACAAGCTCATTAAAGGAGAGAGAATAGAAAATGATTTGGTTCAAAAAATTATAGATTTCACAAATTTTGAAGCAAATTATGAAAATTTAGAAGAAATTTTAAAACTTGTAGAGACAAAAGATTTTTTGTCTCTACAAAAATCACAACAATTATCCATACAGGAATTACAACAATGAATTTCTGAATTAAAAACTGTGTTAGAAAATATTTATTTACTCTGAATTCCAAAAGAAAATATAGTGATAAATTTGGGAATAATTAGAGGTTTAGAATATTATACTTGAACTATTTTTGAAACTTTTATTGATGGAGATAGAAAATTATGAAGTATTGCTAGTGGTTGAAGATATGAATGACTTACTAAATATTTGGACAAAAAATCAAATTTTTCTTGAGTGGGATTTTCTATGTGAATTACTAGATTTGAAGAATATTTATTTGAGAAATTGCAAAGTAGAGACAAAAAAGTTTTTGTCTCTACAACAAGTGAATACTTAGTTATCAACTTTGAAGAAACAAAAAAAGAAAGTTTAGAACTTTTTCAGAAACTAGCAGGTGAATGAAAAAAAATAGAATTTTATCCAGAAGCAGAAAAACTTAAAAAACAGTTTTCTTATGCTGATAAAAAATGAATCCAGTATTGTGTAATTTTATGAAGCTGAGAATTAGAAAAATGAATGTATCAAATAAAAGATATGAGAAATGGAGAGAGTGAGGAAATTAATTTTTAAAAAAACTTTATGTTATACGAAAAAATTAAAAATATTTTATCAAATTTGGAAATAAATTATTATGAAATAGAGCATCCTGAATCAAAAACTTGTGAGGATTCTAAAAAGTTTAGAGAAGAAGCTTGAATAAGCTGAATTTGAAGCAAAAATATCGTTTTTCATTGCAAATGAAATTTTTATCTTGTTACAACTATTTGAGACAAAGATATAAAGGCTAGAAATTTTAAAAAAGAATTTTGAAGCAAAGATATAAGATTTGCTAGTCAAGATGAAATTAGTAAAGTTCTTTGAAATGAGACCAAAATTTGAAGTATTCCACCTTTTGGTTTTGAAAATTCTGAAATTCCAGTTTTTGTTGATGAAGAAATTTTTGCAAATGAATTTTTTATGTTTAACCCATGAATTTCAACAAAAACTATTAGAATTAAATCAAAAGATTTAGAAAAAGTTTATAAAAATATGCAAAATATTGTGAAACTTTTCAAAGTAACACCAGAAGAATTTTTTGTAAAAGAGATTTAAAAAATTGCTAAAGAAATTTTTTATACTATAATCAAAGGGATTTTATCTTTATTTAACTAAAAATTTATGAAACATCTAAGACAAGAATTACAAGAAAGAGGTTTATTATACCAAAACTCAAGTGAAGAATTATTTGATATTTTTAATAAATGATGAGAATCTTTTTATATTTGATATGATCCAACTGCTGATAGTCTCCACCTTGGAAATTTTATTGGTTTTATGACTGGAGTCCATTTTATGAGAAGAAATAATAAGTATTTTGCACTTATTTGATGAGCAACTTGAATGATTTGAGATCCAGGTTGAAAAGATTCTGAAAGAAATTTTTTATGAGAAGAAGCTTTGTTAAATAATCAAATAGCAATTTGAAAACAAATGTGAGAAATTTTTAAAAATTTAACTGAAATCACTGGAGAAAATTTTGAATATGAACTTGTTAATAATAAAGATTTCTTTGAATGAATGACTGTTATTGATTTTTTGAGAGAAGTTTGAAAATTTGTTACAGTAAATAAAATGATTAGTAAAGATACTGTTAAAAGAAGAATTGAAGATCCAAACCAATCTATAAGTTATACAGAATTTAGTTATATGCTTTTACAATGATTTGATTTTTATCATCTTTTTTCAACGAAATGAGTAAAATTACAAATGTGATGACAAGATCAATGGTGAAATCTAGTTACTTGAAATGAATTAATTAGAAAAAAAATAGATCAAACTTCTTTTGTCGCAACTTGGCCCTTAATTACAGATTCTAGTTGAAAAAAGTTTTGAAAATCTGAATGAAATGCTATTTGGCTTGATAAAAATAAAACTTCTCCTTATGAAATTTACCAATATTTTATGAATACTTCTGATGAAGATTTAGAAAAATATTTAAAAATTTTAACTTTGCTTGAAACAGAAAATATTTCCGAGATTATTAAAACTCATTTAGAAAAACCAGAAGAAAGAGCTTGACAAAAGAAACTTGCATACGAAGTTGTAAAAATAATTCATTGATTTAATGAAGCTGATTTAGCAGAAAAAATTTCTGAATTTATGTTTTGAAATTCAGATAAAATAAAAATTCTAGAAAGTTTAGGTGATGATGAAATACAAACTTTTCTGAAAGCAATGTGAGGTTTTAAATACGAATGACAAAATCTTTTTGAAGTAATTGTGAAATCTGAACTTGCTCCAAGTAATAGTGAGGCTAGAAATTCAGTAAAAGCTGGAGCAATTTTTATAAACGAGGAAAAAATAGGTGATTTTAATTATGATTTTGAAAATAATTTTATAAATAATAAAGTTATTTTAATTAGAAAATGAAAAAAAAATTATAAATTAATTGTCAAATAATGAAATATTTAGTTTTATTAATGGTATTTTTATTACCATTTCATGCATTATTAATTACAACTTTGAAATGTAAACTTGGAGTTGATACAAATATTTTAAGATTTTGGAAAGAAATTCTTATTTCTGTTCTTGTTTGACTTGCAATTACAAAGTGATTAAAAGAAAAAGATTGGAGTTTAAAAAAGTTCTTTGCTTCTAATTATTTAATGTGAACAATAGTAGCTTTTATAATTTGTTCATTTATTTATATATTTTTTCCTTATTTTGAGCTAAAAATTTCTGCTTTTCTGTGATTCAAGTACGATGTTTATTTTCTTTTTGCTTTTATAGTTTGACTGTATTTAATTACAAAAAATTCTATTGTTGAAAATATTTTAAAAACGATTTTTGTTTCTTCTGCCTTAATTATGGGAATATTTTTACCTTGGTATTTGTTTGGAGATATTTCAAATTTATCTGAGATATTTTGATATTCTAACAAAGTTTCAACTTATGAAGCTAATTCTTGTATTAGTTTTGCCCAAAATGTTGATTGACATCATAGATTTCAATGAACTTTTGGTTGACCAATTCAATTTTCTGTTTATTTAACAGCTTTTTACATACTTTATTTATGAATGCTTTTTAATTCACAAATACAAAAAACTTCAAATAAATTCAAATTAATGCTGGTAATTCCTACATTATTCGTTTTTACTTCAATATTTTATTCATATTCAAAAACTTCTATTTTATGATTATTTTTTGCAATTATAATTTTTTTGTATCTTGTGAGAAAAATTGTTTTCAAAAAAGAAATTACAAAAAAAATGATTTGAATTTTTTTAGCAATTTCTGCTTTACCGATATTAATAATTTTGGTTATAAAAAGAGATTTATTTCTTCATATTTGATCTGTTATTAATAGATTTGATAATTTAGTCCAATCTTTTGAAATGTTTTTTTATAATCCAATTTGATATTGACTTGGGATTGCTTGACCAGCTAGTTGGATTTGAAAAAGTATAGAATCAGCTTGAAATTGGCAAATAGCAATAGCATCAGTTACAGAAACTTATAAATTTTTACCAGAAAATTGGTTTGTTCAAATTCTTCTAGAACAATGAATTGTTTGACTTGCTTTGTTTATTTCAGTAATTTGGATTATTTGAAATGAATTATACAAAATAGTAAAAAGAAAAAAAGATTATCTTAGTATATCAATTTTCACTGCTTTTGTAGGATTACTTTTTATGTGAAATTTCACTCATGTTTTTGAAGAGTCTGCGACAAGTTATTCATTTTTCTTGATAATTTGAGCTTATATTTGAATAAATAGAAAGGGCTAAAAATTAGCTCTTTTTTAATATTTTAATAAAAAAAAACTAATTATTTTAAAATAATTAGTTTTTTGCTTTTTTTATTGGAGCGAGGGACGAGGTTTGAACTCGCACACTCAAGGGTTGAAGCCTTAATACACTCACTCTTTTATGTTACCCTCGCAAATATTTCTAAAGCGAGAGGGATATTATATAAAAAACTTAAATAGTCAAATTTTTTATAGATTTTTGTAAAATTTTATTTTTTTGACTTTTAGTATTTTTATTTATAATCGAGGAAATTTTTATAATTTAACGAAAAATTTATGAAAATATTTTTACTTTTATTAAGTTTATTTTTAATTTCTTCTTGTCAAAATGAAAAAAGTATTGAAGAGAAAAAAGAAGTAGTTTCTTTAAAAACAGATGAACTTAAGTGAGAAGTTTGAAAAAAAGTTGAGGATAAAAATGCAAAAGATTGAGATGCACTAATGGCTACAGTAAAGGAAGATAAGAATTGATGAATTGTGACATGAAATGAAATAATTCTGAATAAATGAACTTATAAAGTTACTTATAGAATAAAGCTTAGTGATATTTCAAAAAAAGATGTTGCCTTTAATATTTTTATGCTTTGATTAAATAATCTTCAAGAAAACTATTCTAAAGAATTTTATTGAAAAGATTTTAAAGAAAAAGATTTATATTCAGATTTCAAATTAAGGTTTAATATTGAAAAAGACTGAACAAAAGTTATGCCGTGGGTTTATTTTACATGACAAGCTGATATGTTTATTGATGATATAAAAATTGAAAAATCAGATGTAGAACTGGATTATACTTTGAAAGCAAATTGAACAAAAATATACGAAGAATCTGATTTGTGAAATAAAGTTTGAAAAATTATAAAAGATGAAACTGCTATAAATAAAAAAGTCTTGGTTGCAAAACAGTGAATTGATAAAGAAGATCATGTTGCTTTTTGACCGTATTCAACAAGTGAAAAAGAATGAATTCACAAAGCTAGTTTTAGACTAAAAATAAGTGATAATTCTATTGTTGATAAAGTCGCTAGAATAGAAGTTTTTAATTCTGGATGAGATTGAACAAATAAATCTTTAGAAATTAGATGAATAGATTTTGATAAAAAGGATGAATTCCAAAATTTTGATTTGTTTTATAAGAGAACTACTCTTTGAACTATGGAATACAGAGTATATTATTATTGAAAATGAGATTTGTATTTTGATAATATAACTAATAATTGAATTTATTAATATGAAAATTCTTTTTTTATCAAGAAGAGATGTCAAAAATCCTTTAGCTTTATGAGCAGAAATTATACTGTGGAATTATGCTAAATGATTAGAAAAAAAGTGATATGAAATCACTTTTTTAGCTTGATGTTATGAAAATTGTCTTTTAGAAGAGAATTTTGAAAATATTAAAATCATCAGAATATGAAACGAAAAAAATGTTTTTCTAGAATTTAGAAAATATTATAAAAAAAATTTTATATGAAAATTTGATTTAATAATAGATTCTGTTTCTAGATTTTCTTTTTTTACTCCAATTTTTGCTTGGTGAACTCCAATTATATTTTTCGTGAATTATCTAGCTGATAAAGAATTTGACTTATCTTATAAGTTTCCTTTAAACAAAATAAAAAAATATTTTTTCAAAGATTTAATATATCTTTATCAAAATAAAAATACTATCGTAGTTTCTGAATCTTTAAAAAAAGAATTAATTCAAAAATATCAATTTAGAGAAAATAAAATATTTGTTTTAGAAAATCCTATAGATATAAATTTTCTTAATTCAAACAATTTTATAGAAAAACAAAACGAAATTTTATTTTTTTGAAGAGTTGACAAAATAAAAAATATAGAAGATATAATAAAAGCTTTTGCTTATTTTAACAAGAAAAATCCAAATTATATTTTAAATATTGTTTGACCAATAACGGATAAAAAATATTTTATATTTTTAGAAAAACTTATTTCTAAATTAAATTTATCCTGAAAAATATTTTTCAGAGAAAAAGTTTCATTTGATAAAAAAGAGTTAATAGCAAAAAATAAATTATTAATTACAACTTCTTATAAAGAATGATATGGTTTATCTGTATTGGATGCAAATATTTATTGAATTCCAGCAATTTGATATGAAGCAGATTGAATAAAAGAAAGTATAGTTTCAGGTAAAAATTGATTTCTTGTAAAAAATTGAGATTTTGAGTGAATTTGAGAAATGATATTCCAAATTCTTAAAGATGATGAGAGTTATTTTGACTTATCAAACTCAGTTTATGAATTTATTAAAAATTATAAGAGCTTAAATAAGAGTGTAGATGATTTTGAAAATATTATAAAAAATGTTTTAAAATAAACTATAACTAACAACTAATTTCTAGCTATAAATATTTTATAGAAAAAGTCAAATACAACTTGTTAAAAAAATGTTAAAAACTTTTGACAGATGCCTTATTTATGGTTATTATGTACCAGTCTTTTTTAAGATTATTTTATTTTTAAAAATTTTTATTTTTATGAAAAAAGCATTTATAATTTCTGCTACAATTTTGGTAGCTTTAACAACTTTGAATTTAGCTTCTGCTTATACAGAAATAAAATGTTCTACGGATCCAGTTTTTAATACAAATTCTTGTGATCAATGTTTTGACTGAGGAGCAAAATGAGAATGAGATAATCTTTGACTATTGCAAGACCTTTGGATAAACGACTCTGCTGTTGATAAAATTCTTTATAAAGAAGAACAAGAAATGCCGAAAATGATTAATTTATCTCCAGAATCAGTTTCATGGAAAGAAAATCCAGGAGCAGCAGGTTTTTGGGAATATACAGAAGAGTTAAATGCTTTGTATAAACAAGAAGAAGAATGATATATTTTACCAAAATGACAAAAAGTTAATCGGTTAAAATCAAAACTTGGTTATGCTTATACATTGGATAAAAATTCAGCTAGTAAATGAAAAAATATTTGAATGCTTATTTATCCTATTTCTACTCATAATATTTCTGCAAACTGAGATATTTCAGTTGATACCAATGTTCACAAAGAATGTGTTCTTTTCAAATCTTGAGCTCCAGCTAAAAAAGAAGAAGTTAAAATTGTTGCTCCAGAGAAAAAAGTCATTGAAGATAAAAAAGAGTTACCAAAAACATGACCTGAAATTATTTTGTTAATTGTTTTAGCTTTAGCTTTGGGGTTCTGGATTATGCAAATTAGAAAAAGATCTTAATTTTTTTCTTCCCAAGTGTTCTTCCTATCTCGGTAGAACACTTTTTTTGAAAAAACTTATATAATGAAAGCATATTTTAAAAAATAATTTAAAAAATATGGTAGAAAAACAATTTCCAAAATATCCTCCATTTATAAATAGAATTGTAGAACAAAAATACATTAATGATTATTTAAAAGATGCTCCAACAAATATTTTGTTTATATATTGACCAAAATCAACTGGTAAAACAACATTGATAAATAAGGTAGTAAATGAACTTCCAGAAGGTAAATATGATGTGAATTATATAAATATGAGAATGATTCTGATGACTGACTTCAAAGATTTCAAAAATTTATTTTTTCCAAAAGATTTGATGTGAAAATCAAAAAATCTCCCAAAATCTTTTTCTATTTGAGCAAAAGCTTGACTAGAATTTTGATTTAGCTGGAATATTGATGATAGCAATCTTTTAGAAGCAAATATTTTTTGACTTTTAGAACAAAAAATAAAAAAATTAAATAATGATTGAATAAAACCAGTAATAATTCTTGATGAATTTCAGTATTTAAAAAATATTATTATAAATAAAGAAGATAATTTACTTTTGGTTGAAGAATTATTTAAGTTTTTTATTTGATTAACAAAGCAAAATCATCTTGCTCATGTTATTTGTTTGACATCAGATTCTTATTATATAGAAGAACT
>JBBILU010000034.1:0-12373 GCA_037444775.1 Candidatus Altimarinota bacterium | reverse complement strand
TCCAGTCTTCCTTTACTATTGCTAAAGGTGACTTTTTTCAAAATAATTCATATCTAATACCAGTAATTATTGAAGTTGAGAATATATTTATTAAAGATAATAGAAAATTGGTTAATAATGTGAGTTATACTCCTTTCAATTAAAACAAGCAAAAACTAAAGTTTTTGCTTGTTTTTTAGCCACTACAACTCTCACATTTTTTCACTTCTAAACTCATCGAACGAACATAATAAACTGTTTTAATTCCCTGTTTCCAAGATTTGAAATAATAATTATACAAATCAACTGGAGCAACTTTTGCAGGATTAACAAGCCATTCAAAACTAATACTTTGATCAATCCATTTATAAAGCACTGAAATCATATCAATTACATCATTCATATCAAGATTTACATATTCTTTGTAATACCAAAAATTTTCTTCATCAAGATTTGGAGCGACATTAACAGAAGGAGCTATCAAATTTGTTTCCACAAAATACTTTTTGTAAATAGGTAGAACTGCTGCTGTTGTTCAAACAACAAGAGCTGTTGAGCCATTTGGTGCTGGAGCTAAATGATAACCAAATCTCATTCAATATTTTTTCATATTTTCAATTAATCTCAACCAATCTTCACTCATTGTAGAATTAGCTTTAAACCATTCTGCATTTTTTCAAATAATAATTCATTTTGACCGTTCAGAACCTTGATAAACTGGATAAACTCATCTTTCACGAGCTAATTCATTTGAAGTTTTCAAAGTATAATAAGTATATTTTTCAAAAAGTTTATCAGCTACATCACGAGCCTCTTTTGAATCATAAGCTAATTTATTAACTGCTAAATATTCAGCCAAACCAAGAAATCAAAGTCAAACTGGTCTATATTTTTTTGATGTTAATTCTGCTTCTTTTATAGGATAATAATTCAAATCAATTACATTATCAAGAATTCTCATTGCAACAGGAATTACTTTTGCTATTTCTTCATCAGTATTAACTTTTGCAACATTTATTGAAGCCAAATTACAAACTACTGTATCTCCTGGCTCATATTTAATTATAATTTTTCAATCTTCAATCGTTTCTTCTATAAATTTTCATACACTTGTATTTTGCTGAATTTCTACACAAAGATTAGTTGAGTAAATATTTCCTGCATGTTTATTTGGATTCAAATTATTTATTGTATCTCTGAAAAAAGCATAAGGCATTCAAGTTTCTACAGTTGTTTTTAAATATTTTTTGAATAAATCTTTTGCTTCAACTTCTTCTTTCAAAGTCAATTTATCATTTTTTTCACATTCAAGATAAAATTTATTAAAGCTTTCTCAAAAATGATCTTGTAAAACTTTCCCTGTAACATCAGAAATTTCTTTTGGATCAAAAATTGTCCATTTTTCATTTTTTTGAACTCTTTCCATAAATAAATCAGGAAAACTTACAGAAGGAAAAACATCATAAGCTTTAGATCTAATATCTCCTGTTTCTGTTTGTAAATCTAAGAAATCGTAAATATCTCTATGCCAAACATCCAAAGTTACAGAAATAGAACCCATTCTACTTCATAACTGATTAACTGCAATTGCAGTATCATTAATTACTTTTATCCAAGGATTTACTCAACCAGCTGCTCATTTTATTCATCTAATACTTGCTCATTTAGATCTGATATTTCAAAGATAAACTCAAATTCAACCACCAAATTTAGAAATTTGAGCCATATTTTCAACATTATGATAAATACTTCTTAAATCATCATCAATATTTAATTTGAAACAACTTGATAATTGATGAAAATTTGTTCTAGAATTTAATAAAGTTGGTGTTGGAAGAGAAATTTTTGCCCCTGAACAATATTCATAAATTTTAAAAGCTGTTTCTAATCTTGTTTCTTTACTTTCAGGAATTGCTAAAAACAAAGCAGCACTCATATACATTTCTTGAGGTAATTCTTTGATAACCTTATTTGGATTTAATAAATATCTTTTTTTATACATCAAAACTGTTGTATAATTATATTCAAAATCTGTGTCAGCATTTAACATTTTTCCAGCCTCTAGAATATCTTCTTCAGAGTAATATTTGTAAAAATCTTTATAATAAAGTCAGCTATTAATATATTCATCAAAAAGTTTTTTGTACGATTTTGGTTTATATAAATTTTTTATTGAAATATCTCTATTTTTTGAAGCTTGTTTATAAATATCCAGAGTTAATAATCTTCAAGCTATAAATTGCCAACTTGTATTTTCTACACTAAGCAAATCTATAGAAGCTTTTATCATCATTTGTAAAATATCACGAGTTTTCATTCATTCAACAATATATTTTTTCAAAGAATCTTCAAAATCTTCAAACTTACATTTACGAGCAAGTCAAAAAGAAACTCTTTTATAAGTTGTTTTAATTTTTTCTATATCAAATTTTTCACTTCTTCAATTAGATTTTGTGATTTCTAAAGTATTCTTTTCTAAACTTTTTTCAACTTCTTCTTTTTGAACTGCTCTAAGTTGATTTCTTTTATTTCTATAAATAATATATTCTTTCAAAACTTCAAAAACTCAAGCTTCCATAAGTTTTCTCTCAACAATATCTTGAATTTCTTCTATTCAAATAAACCTTTCTTCTCTATCAGCTAAATATTTCAAATCTTTTTCAACTTCAAGTGCAACACTATCAACAAAAGATAAATCTCTATAACCTACAGCTTCACAAGCTTTTTCTATAGCTCTTTCTATTCTACTCCTGTCAAAATTCACCAAATCTCAGTCTCTAGTTTTTATAGATTCTAAAGGCATAATATAACAATTAATAAAATAAAAAGATTACCCCCTAATCCCATCCATTACCTCACCCTACCCTCTCCTTAGAGGAGAAGGATAACACAAACTTATAATAAACTTTTTTCTAAAAAAAATTTCATTTGCTTAATCTAATAGCATTATATTTTAGAAGATAAAGGGTAACTTACAAAACAAATAATAATGATTTATTTGAAATATAAAACTATTTATAAAACTCTGTGTTAAAAAGCTTTTGGCAAGAGAATAAAAAAAAGTTTTTAACATTTATGATAAAAACTTTGAACGAACTTTTTAACATTTTCAAACAAAAAACACTTAACATAATATTATTTGACTTTTAATTATTTTTACTTTCTAATATATTTTTTTACTTTTTTCAAAAAATTGAATAGACTTAGAAAAAATTTGAAATTTTTATAAAGAAACTATTATTGATTGAGCTACCTGATTATATACTTGAGAAACTTTCTCAAAAATAGGACAAGTTTGAGCAGAAATATGAGACAAAATTATACAAAAAGCTGAAAACTATCCTTTATTTCCCCAAAAAAACTAGAAATTAATTTCTAGTTTTTTTGTTTTCTTACAAATCTTCAAATAAAAACCTCTCCACACTTTTCCATTCAACTCAATCTACTTTCCCACTAGCTTCAAAATCCATACTTAATACATACTTTGGCCAAGAATCTTTTATTTCTAAAAGAGAAGAAAATTCTCTCTCTCGTGTTTTATCCATTTCCAATAAATATGCAACCTGAATATACATAATATCTCCTTGTTTTGATGCTACAAAATCAACTTCTTTAGATCAAATTTGTCAAACCATAACTTTCCATCAAGATGAAACTAAACTACAAAAAACTATATTTTTAAGAATTCCAGAAATTTTTATTTTGCTATATCATCAAATTAAAGCATTTTTTATTCCAATATCAGTAAAAAAGAATTTATCTTTTATTTCAAAATACTTTTTTCATTTTATATCATATCTTGAAACTTTATTCAAAAAAGATGCATTTATTGAATTTTCTAAATAATTTAATATTACATTTGTAGATAAACTTATCTTTTGACTATACTGAATCCATTAAAAATAAGATGCTATCATAATGCTTTTAACTGAAAAATTAGAAAATCCTGTTTTGAAATTATTAAGAAGTGAAAACTTTGAGTTTATCATTTCTTTTTTGTTTTATATTTTTAGAAATAAAAATAACCAAAATGATATTATAAAACATAAGTTCATCTATAATTTGTTTCAAAATAAAACTTTTCCCTACTCTTCTCTGTCAAATAATTACTTTGACAATATCTTTATTGATAAAAGCTCTTATTTGTTTTATATATTTTTCTCTCTTTATTATTATTTTATTCATATTTAAACATTATCATATTAATATAATTAGTTTTTAAGTCCAAGTTTTGAATCTAACAAAACTGGTCGGATTTGAAACGGGACGATAGATGTGATTTTTAAAAAAATCTTGCATAAAATAACATTTTTTCTATACTGAATCCATTAAAAATAAGATGCTATCATAATGCTTTTAACTGAAAAATTAGAAAATCCTATTTTGAAATTATTAAGAAGTGAAAACTTTGAGTTTATCATTTCTTTTTTGTTTCATATTTTTAGAAATAAAAATAACCAAAACGATATTATAAAACAGTTGAAATTAGAAAAAGAATTAGAAATATTTATCAAAGATTTTAACAAGAATACCTCATTTCAAGAGAAAAAAGAAGAAAATGCAAAAAATTATATTGAATCTTGGATAAAAAATCAGTTTTTAAGAAGAATAGAAATCTGAGATTTTGAAAATGATTATAATATAGAGCTTTCAGACTATGCTCTTCAAGTTATCAATTTTGTTGATAATTTATGAATAGAAGAAAAGTATATACATGCATCTGTAAAATCTGATTTTGAGAATGCTCTTTCAAATCTAAAGTTTGTAGCTTTTTCTTCTGGTTCTCTCAAAGAACAAAACTTAAAAGAGTTAGATAGACAAATTAAAGATTTAGAAAACAAAAAGAGGCTTATAGAATCAGGAAAATTGGAATCATTTGAAGAAGAAGTATATGATAAATATGTTGCGGCAAAAGAAATTCTAAAAAAACTTCCCACAAGTTTCAGAAAAGTTGAAACTGTTTTTGAAAATATTTACCTTGATATAAACAAAAAATCCAATAATGAAGATTTAAACAAATGAAAGCTCCTTTGAGATACTTTAGAGCAAATAGAAAGCAAAATAAATTCTTCTCCTCAATGAAAAAGTTTTGAATGATTTGAACAATTTTATTCTAAAAAACCTAAAGAATTAATTCAAAGTTTGGAAGAAGTTTTTTCTAAATTTGAAATTATTTCAGAACTAGAAAAACAAAAATCAATAAGAAGTTTAATAGAAGTTGACTTATTAAAAAGCAAAAAAAGAGCTTATGCAAAAAAGACTTTTATAGTTTCAAAATTAAGAGATATTTTTAATGAATCTTCTTCAAAAGAAAGAAAAGCTGGAATTAATTTAATAAAAAACATCAAAAAGTTTTATTTAGAAAATCTAAAAAAAATTAATTACAAAAGTAATTTAATAGAAATAGAGGATTGAATTTCTATAGATTTATTTATTTGAAAAAACTTTTTTGAAACAAAAAAGTCAGTTTCTTTAAACAAATATGATTTAGAACAAGAAAAAAAGGAAAATTTAGAATTAAACATAGAAAATATTTTTAAATATACAAGTCTCTCAGAAAGTGAAATTAAAAAAAGAATTTATTCTATTTTAAGCCAAAAAGAAAAAGCTGAATTAAATGAAATCTTAAAAAAATATCCTATAAAATATGGAATTGATGAGTTTATGCAATATGTAAAACTTGCCAAAAGTATAAAATGAAATATTTCAGAATCTGAAAAGTATGAATTTGAAATAAAGTGAATAAAAAATAATTTAGTTTTAGAAAGTGGGAAAATAGAATTTTTGAAATAATACCTTTCAAAGAAAGAACTCTACAAATAACACAAAAAATATGCAAGATAATTTAAATTTAAAAAATGTTCAAGATTGGTGATATCTGGTAAATAAACTTTTAAACAACAAAGAAATCTCAGTAGAAAATGAAAAAGATTGGAGAAATTTAATAAAAAATATAAATGAAATTAAAACTTACTTTGAAGTAATGAGTTATTCTATAAAAATAGAAGAAAATAATGGTTTTGCTTATTTGGAAGAAATGGAAGATATGGAATCTGAAAGTTTGTCAAAAAAACAAAAGCTTTCTTTTTGAGTAACTCTTTTCTTGTGTATTTTGAGAGAATATATGTACAAAAAAGAAACTGATATTTATGCAAACAGTTGTATAATAACACTTGATGAAATAAAAAGTTCTCTCAAAGATTTTTTGAAAGAAAAATATGATAATGATGAGAAAAAAGTAATAACAGAAACTCAATGAATTTTGAATAAAACTATTGAATTATGAATCTTGAAAGATGTGTGAAATTCTCAATACAAAATAAATAAAATACTGAAAGTAAAACTTTCTGTTCAAAAAATGGAGGAAATTTTATCTCATTTAAAAGAAAATATTCAGTAGAGATGTTTCTCTGAAACATCTTGTGATTTTGTAGAGATGTTGCAATACAACATCTCTACTGAATAAATTTTAATTTATTTTTTACACATAAAAATATGCAATCTTGATTTTATTTAAAAAAACTTGAAATATTTAACTGGTGAACTTTTGATAATGAAGTAGAAACTTTTTATTTGGATGAAAATATTACTGTTGTTTCTTGAGATAATTGAAGCTGAAAATCAACTTTGGTTGATGCACTAGTTTCTTTACTTGTCCCAAACCAATCAAGAAAATATAACCTTTCAGCTACAGATTGATGATGAAAAAAGTCTAGAAATGAAATGAGTTATATGAAATGAGCTTATAAAAATGAAGAAACTGATGAATGAATTAAAACAGTTTTTTTAAGATGAAATGAAAACTGAAACCTTACTTACAGTGTGATTTTGTGATATTTTTATGATGATTTTTCTTGAAAAGAAATAAGTTTAGTAAGCTTTTTGAGAAATACTACAAATGACACTGTAGATAAATTTTTTGTAATTTCTGAACAGGAATTATTCATAAAAAATGATTTTATTTCTATTATAAATAATGAAAACTCTTCTTCCAAATTAAAATCAATTCTTAAAGCCAAAAAAGACACAAAACTTTATGATAAATTTTCAGAATATATGCAAAGTTTTTCAAGTATTTTTTGACTCAGATCAAATGCAGTTGAATTATTTAATAAGGTAGTTTCACTAAAAGAAATCAAAGATTTAAATTCTTTTTTTAGAGAAAATATGCTTGAAAATAATCCTCACATTTTGTGAGAACTTGAAGAAATAGAAAAAAATTATTTATGAGTAAAAGATATTTATGAAAAAATAGTATTATCTGAAAAAAAACTTGAAACTTTAGAACCATTTATGCAATCAAAAAAAGATTATGAAAATGTTTCAAAAGAAATATTTGAAATAAACTTTTTAGAGGAGAATTTCTGACACTTCAGTGCGATAAAAGAGAAAGATTTAAGAATAAATCATAAAGAAGAATTAGAAAAAACCTTGCATCATCAAAATATTTCAAGAGAAAAAGTAGTAGAAAATTTAGAAAAAATAAGAAAAAATAAAAATGAAATAGAAAATCTGATTTCCAATTCAGATTATGCAAAAAGATTAAATAGCATAGAATTTGCTTTGAAAGAAGCAAATAAAGAAAAAAACATTAAACAAATAAACAATAGAAATTATACAGAAATCACAAAAAATTTAGAGTTAGAATTTTTTAATACTTCTGAAAGTTTTGAAGAAAATAATTTACAAATAAAAAGTAAGTTTTTTACTTTTGAAAAGGAAAAAGAAGAAATAGAAACTAAAATATTTGAGGCAAAAAATACAAAGTTAGACCTAGAAAATAAAAAACAAGACTTAGAAAAAGAAATAAAATATTTGCAATCAAGACAAAATTTACTTCCTGAAAGTTTGGAGAAAATAAGAAAAGAACTTTGTAATTCAATAAAAATTTCAGAAAGTGAACTTCCTTTTATTTGTGAACTTGTAAAAGTAAAAGAATCAGAAAAAAATTGGGAAATGGCTATAGAAAAGCTTCTTCACTCTTTCTGAATGGAAATGCTTGTTTCAGAAGATATTTTACAAAAAATAAATCATTATGTTGATAATAATAATTTAAAAGGAAAATTAAAATATAATAAAGTAGAGACAAAAAATATTTTGTCTTCTCAAAAAGATGTAGAGACAAAAAATGTTTTATCTCTACTGGATTTCAAAGATATGTGATTTTTTTCAAATTTTGTTGTTTCTCAATTAGAAGAAAGATTTGATTATATTTGTTTAGAAAAAGCAGATAATAAAGATTATTATAATAATCCAAAAGTTTTGACTATTTCTGGGCTTATCAAAAATAAAAATTCTTATTTAAAAGATGATAGAAGTTTTGATAAAAGAAATTATATTTTGTGATGGAATAATACTGATAAGATAAAAGTTTTACAAAATGATCTAGATAAAATCCAAAAAAGTTATCTAAAAAATGAAGAAAAGTTATTTACTCTAAGCAAAGAAAAATCAGAAATAGAAACTAAGCTAAAACTTATAACAAAACTAGAAATATATAATCATTTCTCTCTTCTTGATTATAAAGTGTATGAGCTAGAAATAGATAAATTAGAACAAGAGAAAAAAGAACTTTTGGCAAATAATTCTAGTATCAAAAAATATGAAAATGAAATAAGACTTTTACAAGCACAAATAGAAAAAGAAGAACAAAATAAAACCAAAATAGAAAAAGATATTTGAGTTATAGAAAAAGATATTGAAAATACAGAAAATAAAATATATCAGATTTCTAAAAGTCTTGAAAAAATAGATATTTTTTCAATTCAAGCCATTTTTGAAAATTCTAAATATGCTTTATGAGAAATAAGTTTATCAAGTATTTTTCAGGTAAAAGAAGAAAAAATATCTCAAATGAGGAGAAAAAAAGATAGATTAAATGAAGCTTTACAAACTCTTAACAACAAACTAAATTGAATTGCAGGAAAATACAAAGAATTCAAGATGACAGATACAGAAAAATTAGAAGCTCCAAGCTCAATATCATCAAAAGAATTTTGGGATTATTTAGAGCAAGAATATCACAAAATCAAAGATGAAGAACTATATAAATATAAACAAAAATTTGAAAAAGAGTTTAGAGAAACTTTGTTCATCAGATTACAAGATTTTTATACAGATTTGGAGAATGAAGAACACAAAATCAAAACAAAGATAGATTCTATAAATAAAACTCTGAGAGAAATTCCTTATTCTAAAGAAACTTATATAGAAATAAATCTCAAGAATAACACCAAAAAGCTTGATTGAATAGAAGAATTTAAAAAAGATTTTAGAGAAAAAGTTGTTTATAGAAGAGAGTTAGATATAACTGACAAAGTAAAAGAATTTGAAAATATTAAAAGTCTTATGGAAAAAATGCTTGATAATAAGCAAATAGAATGGAAAAGTAGAGTGATTGATGTGAGAAATTGGTTTTTGTTTAATATAAAAGAAAAATTTATTTTGTGAGATGAAATCAAAGATGTGTTTGAATCTTCAAGTGGAAAATCTTGATGACAAACAATAAAACTTGCTTATTTAGTTTTGGCTTCTTCCCTTTTGTATCAATATTGAGTAAAAGAAGAAAATCATAATTTAATACAAAATGATTTTTCAAAAACATTTAGATTAGTTGTAATTGATGAGGTTTTTGCAAAACTTGATATGGATAATTCAAAATTTGTACTTGATTTATTTGGAAAACTTGATTTTCAACTTTTTATTATAACTCCAACAAATACCATAAATGTTTTGGAAGATTATGTAAATACTATTTATTTTATTTCAAATCCTAATTGAGATAAATCATATAAAAACCAAATAAATATAAAAACAAGGAAAAAGATAGAAAGTTAGAAATATTTGAAAAGAAAAAAATGTTAGCTAAAAAAATAGAAAAATTAACAAAAGAAAAAAATAACTTAAAATACTATGTTTCAAAAATTTTTACAAAAAGTAAGAAAATCCTATGAAGAACTTCTAAAATTAAAAATACAAAATAAAGAAAAAAGTTTTGATTTAATTTTTAGTGTGCCAAAAATCAGTATAAAATGAAATGAAAAAGAGATAGATTTGTTTCAACTAGAAATAAAAAAACTAAAAGATAAATTTAATTTTATTTGTCTAAATACAGTGAAAACTCAAAAATGAACATTAATAGAATCTATCAATTTTGTGTCATTAGAAAATTATTTAATTTTTACAGATAAGAAAAAAGATTATAATGAATTTTGTACTAATTTAGATAAAATTTATTCTTCAAAATTGTGAAATTTTTTTCTTAAAAATAATTTTGCAATTTTTTTAGAAAAAAAGTATAAAATAGTAAATGAAAATTCTTCTAAATGGCTTGATATTTTGCTTTGTATAGAATATTTTTTACAAAATACAAAATCAAATCTCTATTTTAGAGAACTTCCAATAAAAGTTTCATCAAAATTTATAGAAAACAATAAGAAAATTTTAGAGCAAATCTTAGATTTTTTGTTTGAACAAATATGAATAGAACTTATTTGAAACACTTTTGAAGAAAAATTCTGAATAAAAATAAAAGAAAACTTTGTTAGATTTAGATTTTTGGATAATGAATTAAAACAAAATTATTTTGGATGCCAAATAGATGATATTTCTTTGAAAATATCAGATTTTTCCCAATTTAATTTTAATCCAAATATAAAAAAAATTTATATTATTGAAAATGAAATAAATTATTTAAGTTTCCCTAAAATAGCAAATTCTATAGCTATTTGGTGAGCTTGATTTAATGTGCTAAATTTAAAAAATGTATGATTTTTAAAAGAAAAAGAAATTTACTATTTTTGAGATATAGATTGTCATTGATACAAAATACTTTGAAACTTAAAAAAAAGTTTTCCTCATACAAAAAGTATTTTTATGGATAGAGAAACTTTTAATACTTTTAGTAAATTCGAAATAGAATGACAACTAATTTCAAGAGAAGAAATAAAAGTTTTAGCAGAGTATTTAACTGAAGATGAGTTAGATATGCTAGATTTAGTTTATATTCATAATATGAGATTAGAACAAGAAAATATAACAGAAGAATATATTAGATCTTTTTTGTTTTTTAAATAAAGTTCTGTTAGAAAGTTTCAACTTAATATCTTTAATTATATCATCACTAATTAAAATTTACTATTTTAGATTTTTGCTTTAAAATAGCTATTACATTGTAATACTAGACTTTTTATAAATATTTTTATAAATACTATTTGACTTAATGTCAAATCTATGTTTTAATATATTTGTCTTAAAAAATACTTTACTTTTTAAATTTAAATATATGAGACAAACTATAAAATATATTGCATTAGCAATGATTACAATGTTGGTATCAACAAATATTTCTTTCGCATCTAACTCTGCATGAGAAATTCAAAGTATGAAAGCTCTGTCTGCAACAGAAGTTGAAATGAAATTAAAAACAGATATTCCATTTGTTACTGATTCTTTAAGTTGAGATTTGAAAATTTTTAAAGATATAACAGCAGAATCTATATCAAGAGATACTGAAAATTCTAAAAAGTTAATATTGAAAGTTTCATCCGATATAACAGCAGAATCATCTTACTCTATACTTTCAATATTCTGAGTTGATGGAAATATAGATTTTGATTTATGAGGTGAAATAATTGGACAAGAAATTCCAAATAAGTTACCACCAGAATGAGATCAATGAATTGAAAAAATAAAAATTGTTACATTGAGAACTATTGAAGTTTATTTCAAAAAATCTTTAGATGAATCAGAATTTGAATTTAAAATTTGGAAAAAAATAAACTCTTCTTCCATTATTCCTAATAATATTGATAAAAAAACTATTTCTATTAAGTTAATTGATAATTTAGAAGCAAATAGTGATTATATAACAACAATTAGTGAATTGAAGTCTACTTCAGGAGATAGTATTACATTTGAGAATTGATTCTTCGACTTTTCAAGTGCTTGAGCAAATATTCCTGTAGTAAAATGATGAGATAAGTCTTTGGAAGAACAACTTATGAATAAACTAGAATGAACAAATACATCATCTAATTCATCTATTGAAATGAATTCAGCATTAAGTGAAGAAATAAAAAAATTATTATGAGAAAGTGAAGAAGAAACCAAATCTTGAACAACTTCTTGAAGTTGAGAAAAAGAAGAAGTAAGAACTCAATTAGAAAACTTAGCTTTAGATGCGAAACAAACTCCTGACACTTGAGCAGAAACTTGGGTATTAATTTTACTAGCTTTATGAATAAATACTGGATTATATTTATATAAAAAAACATTTAGAAGGAAAATAGCTTAATAAGTAAAAAGACAGAATAATAAATATTCTGTCTTTTTTAGTATTTATAACAAGAAAAAGTAAAAAAAGTTTTTGAATGAATATCATTCAAAAACTTTT
>JBBILU010000033.1:0-12521 GCA_037444775.1 Candidatus Altimarinota bacterium | reverse complement strand
TAAAACAAAAATTTTACAAAAAATTTAAAAAATATATAATGGAAAAAATTTATTTGATAAAATTATAATAAAGTTCTTAGTTTTATCTAAATAATCCTCCAAAAATTCCTCTGGCAATTTGAGCTCAAATTGTTCAACCTGTTCTTCAAAAAACCTTTTTTCAAAGACTTCTTCAAATTTCTGAAGCAACAGTTGAACCAACTCATTTTACTATTTTTCATCAAACTGATTTAGAAAAATTTGTTTCTTCTTCAAGTTTTTTTTGTTCTTGCATAGCTATTTTTTCTGAAACTATTCTACCTAAGATTTCATTTGCATTTTCTCTATTTGTTTCTATATTATATTTTTTTACTAAATCTGAAATGCTTACTAGTGAGTTTAATTCAATATCAGATAAAATATCCATTCTTGATTCTGGAGGTAAAATCATTGTGTGGACTAATGGTGTAGGAATTCATTTTTCGTTTAAAACTGTAACAAAAGCTTCTCAAACTCAAAGCATTATTAAATCATTTTTTATATCATAATAATTTGAAATAGGGAAGTTTTCACTGGCTTTTTTTATTGCATCTCTGTCAATAGCAGTAAAAGCCCTAAGTGCATGTTGAACTTTTAGTCATAATTGGGATAATATACTTGCTGGAATATCAGTTGGATTTTGGGTACAAAAAAATATTCAAACTCATTTTGAACGAATAAGTTTTATAACCATTTCCATTTGATCAAGTAAATTTTTGCTAATATTTTCAAATATTAAATGAGCTTCATCAATAAATAAAACTAATTTTGGTTTTTCGGTATCTCAAACTTCTGGAAAACTTCAATAAATTTCTGTTATTAAAGAAAGCATAAAAGTAGAAAAAAGTTTCGGTTTTGACTGCATATCTGATAATCTCAAAATATTTACAAAAGCATTTCATAAATCATCTTTTTTCAAAAAATCAGATACCATAAAAGAAGGTTCTGAGAAAAATATTTCAGCTCACTGACTTTCTAATTCTACAATTTTTCTCATAATTGTTCCTATTGTAGAACTAGAAATAAGTCAATATTTATTTCATATTTCATCTTTTCACTCATTAATTGCATATTGCAAAACTTTTTTTATGTCTTCTAAATCAAGTAAAAGGAGTCAATTATCATCACAATATTTAAAAATTATTGAAATAACTCAAGATTGAGTATCATTTAATTCTAAAAGTTTTGAAAATAAAATTGGTCAAAATTCACTAATTGTTGAACGAAGTCTAACTCAAGGAGAATTTGTAAGTGAATAAAACTCGCAAGGGAATCAAGTTTCTTTCCAATCTTTTATTTGTAATAAATTTAATCTTGAGCTTATTTTTTCATTAATTTCTCCTGCAACTGCAATTCAAGAAACATCTCATTTTATATCCATAACGACAGTAGAAACTCCAGATTTTGATAAAGATTCTATTATTTTTTGTATAGTTTTTGTTTTTCAAGTTCCTGTTGCTCCTGCAATTAATCAATGTCTGTTCATTGTAGCAAGTGGAATTTTTACTTTAGCTTCTGAAAAAACTTTTCATTTGAGAATTCAGGCCCCTAATTCAAAAAATTCTCATTTAAAATTATAAGAATTTTTAACTTCATCTATGAAACTTTGCATAAAAATATTTATTAATATTAAAAAAAACTAATTATCAAAATAACAAAGGGCTAAAGCCCTCTGTTAACAAGTTGAATAATTTTTAATCTATCAACAGAGGGTTTTAATCCTTTGTATTCAGAATTTATATAATATTAAGCTAAATTAAAAACATCAACTACTTTTCAATTTACTTGCACATTAGATGAATTAGATAAAATTATTGGTTTATGATAATCATCTCTAGATTTTGGAACTAAGTATAAATTTTCTCATTCTCTTTTTGGAACTTTCAAAGTTGCAGAACTATCAACAATAAATAAATAAGCATTTCCATCATTTTCAACAAAAGTTTGTTGTTTTTTAATTAAAACATAACTTCAACTTTCAATATTTTTTGAATTAACTACGAAATCGTTCATAGAAGTTCATTCAACTTTTAAAACAAAATATTCTTTAGGATCTCAAGAAATAATATCTTTTGAAATAGGTAAAACTCAATAAACATTTTGTTGAGCTGAAACAAGTGGAGTTCAAGCATTTGCATAACCTAAAATTTGGATTGGCATCATTGTTTGAAGTCAAATATTATTTCAAAGTTTTATAGATCTGAACCCAGAACCTCTAGTTATAAATCATTTTTTTTCAAGAGTTTCTAAATATTGAACTACTCATCTTTTAGATTTTTGTTTCATAGTTTCTTTCATTTCATCTATAGTTGGAGATTTCCCATAACGAGCAATGTATTCTGTAATTATATTTAAAGCAACTTGTTGTTTATCGGTAAGCATATTATTTTGGGTTAATATATAAAAAATATAGAATTATATTATACTTTTTTTTGAAAAGTCAAATTTTTTTATGATAAAAATTTTAATATTCTAATTTTGGATAATTTATATTTACTTGTTTAAAATGTTCTGTTTGCCTTTCTTTAACTCTTTGTATTATTTCTTTTTGATAATCCATATTTTTTATAATAGAATCTGTCATTGACATAACTTCTATAACTTCATCTAATATTTCATTTCAAAGTTCTGTAAAGTTTCAATGTTTTTTTAGAACTTTTAGAGAAAATTTATTTTTTATATAATAAAGTAAAATTTTTTCTCTCCAATTTTCATCAACTTTTATCAATCATTCTGAAATTGCTTTAGCTAATATATAAATAACAGGAACAAAAGCATGAATTCAAAGATAAATTCAAGAAATATGTCTAGCATCTGGTCTATATGGAGAATAATACTTTTCTGTTAAATCATTTAAAATTAATTTATCAAAATGTTTAATTAAATTAAGTTTATTATGGCTAGATTCGTGAATTATTGCTTCAAGATTATTTAATTCAGGAACATAAGAATCTATTGTATATCACATATAAAGATGTCAAATACATTCTTTGTAACTTGCAGAATTATGTAGTCATCTAGCCGTTCCTAAAGGGATAATTTTTTTTATGATCAAATTTAATTCATCATAAGATCCTAAATTAGTATTTTTAAGTAATTCAAATGTTTTTTCATAAACTTTTAGCCAGTCAGATTCTTCTCTTTCTCAATATCAAATAATTCATCAATTTGTTTTATGTTCAGGATGTACTTCAAGAGTTCCATAAACATTATTATCAATGTTTGTTAACCTAATATTTGTATTTCAAATAAGATTTCCTTTATTCATAACCATATCTTCATACTTTTCAATTAAGAATAACTCAAGTTCTTTTTCAAAATTTTTTAAAATTTCATTCTTGTCTCAAACATATTGAGGAGTGTTTTTTATAAATTCAGAATGTAAAAAATTTATTAAGCTAGAATTATCTGGATTTATGATAAAATCTTTTTTATTTTTTTTTGATAATAGTAATTTTATTTTTTCAGAAATTATTATTTTAGAAAGTTCTTTTAATTTTTCTTCTAAAAGAAGTTCATATTTATCTAAATAATCTAATAAAATTGGATTATTAAATTTTCATAAAACATAATATTTCATTTAATTTATATTAAGAATTAAATTGTTGATAGATTAATAAAATTCCAAAAGAAATCAATATTTTCTGATTTTTACTTTTTAACATAAAAACTAAAAAAAGATGAATTTTATTCATCTTTTTTTAGTTTATCTTGCATAATTTCAAGCAAATTTATTTGTAAGTTCTAAAAATTCTCAAATATTTTCTAGTTCTCCTCATTCAAGCAAAATAGCTTGATTGTAAGAATACTTTATTAAATCTTTTAATTTTTCTGATTTCAAATCTGATTCAAATTCTTTTTTCATAGCTGAAACCAAAGAATTTTTTGGATTTAATTCTAAAATTCTTTTTTGTTCTGGAATCATTTGTCCCATTGCTTTCATCATTTTTTCCATTTGTGGAGTCATTCATCATTCTTTTGACTTCAAAGCTCAAAGAGAATTTCACAAATTATCATTCAATTCAACTTTCTCTATTTTTTCTGCTCAAATAGTATTTTTTATTAATTCAAGCAAATCTTTAAATTCTTTTTTAGTTTCTTCTTTTTTAGTTTTTTCTTCTTCTGTTTCCTCTTTCAATTTAATATCAGAACTTGTAACGGATTTTAATTTTGCTTTTTTAAATTCAGTGAAAACTTGTAAAATCCATTCATCAATTGGTTTAGTTAAAAGCAAAACATCAACATTATTTTCTTTGAACTGAGCTAAATAAGGACTCGCTAAAACTTCTGTTTTACTTTTTCAATTTATGTAGTAAATAGTTTTTCATTCAAAATCTTCTTTTCATTCTGGAAGAGTTCATAAATAATTATTTAAAGAAATTTCTTTTTCTTGTAAAAAACTATCAAATAAACAAATTTCAGCTATTTCTTCTTTTAAATCATGTTCATAATAAATTCATTCTTTCAAAATATTTCCAAAATTATTAAAGAATTTTTTGTAAGATTCTAAATCTTTTTCCATAAAATTCTTTAATTCTGAAATTACTTTTTTAACTAGAGCTTTTTTTATTTTTTCTAAAACTCTGTTAGTTTGTAACATTTCACGGCTGATATTTAAAGGTAAATCTGAAGTTTCAACAACTCAAGAAACAAATCTTAACCACACTGGTAAAAGTTCTTTTGCATTTTCAAGGATTAAGACATTTTGAACATAAAGTTTTGGTCCGAAATCTTTGCTTGGATCAGACAAGTCATGAAACATATTTTTCTCTTTTGGTATAAATAAAAGAGATTTATAACTTACTGTTCATTCAACTGAAGTATGAATATGTAAAAGAGGTTCATTAAAATAATTAGAAATTGATTTGTAAAAATCTTTATATTCTTCTTCTTTTACATCTTTTTTTGCTTTTTTCCAAATTGCAGTAGTTTCATTTACTTGCTCATAATCTAAATTTTCTGTTTTTTCTTCTTCAGATTTATAAGGTTTCATCATAATTGGAACTCAAATATAGTTAGAGTATTTCTTTATTAAACTTCTAATTTTCCAATCCTCAAGTAATTCTTTATTTGCTTCATTAACAAATAAAGTAATTTTAGTTCATCTAGTTTTTTTCAAAGAAGGAATAACTTCGTAAGTGCTTTTTCAGTCTGAAGACCAAGTAAATCAGCTTTCAGAATTATTAGATTTTGAATCAACTTCTACTTTATCACAAACCATAAATGAGCTATAAAATCAAACTCAAAATTGTCAAATTAAATTGTGATTTGATTCTTCTTTAGCTAATTTTAATTTTTCAATAAATTCTTTTGTTCAAGATTTTGCGATTGTTCAAAGGTTTTTATGAAGTTCTTCTTCTGTCATTCAAATACCATTATCTGTAATTGTAATAGTTCATTTTTCTTTATCTAAATCTATCTTTATTTCAAATTTTTCTCACTCTTTCAAAAAATTTGTATCTGTAATAGAGTGTAATCTTGCTTTGTCAATTGCATCACTCGCATTAGAAACTAATTCTCTAAGAAAAATTTCTTTGTTAGAATAAATAGAATGAGTTAATAATTCTAAAATTCTTCAAGTTTCTGCTTCAAAGTTATGTTGTTTTATCATATTATTTTTAGTTAAAATATAAAAAATAGCACCTAATATTTTTAAGTGCTAATATTTTATAAATTTTTCAATTTAAGTCAAAAAATTTGTAGAAAATTTAAAAAACTAAGAAATTTTTTTCTCTATTAAATAGTTTGGATAAAATAAAAAAGGCTTTTCTCAAATATAATCACTTCAAATATAGCTTTTTGTGGTAAGCACAAAAGAATCTATTTGAGAAGAATAAGCTTCTAAAAATGGTTCAAATGATCTTGGTTTAGTAAGTTTATCACTTGATTTCACTTCTATTGGAACAATTTTTTTATTTAACTTTTCCAAAATAAAATCTATTTCAGTTCCATTTTTTTTATTATAATAGTACACTTTATTTTCTAAATTTATATCATTACATTGAATATAAACAAAATTTTCATTTAATTTTCAGTCAGATAAATTTGGGTCAAAACTTCACTTTATATAATTCAAAAGTCATAAGTCCAAAAACATATATTCTTCTTGAGAACTAAATTCTTTTGAATTATCAGAAAAAAAAGGAGGAACATTCTTTATTAAATAAGAATCTCATAGAAATTTCAAAAAACTTTTTATTTTGTAAGAAGAAATTGAGAGTTCTTGTGTAACTTTTCCAGTTTTTATTATATTTCCAATATTTAGTGATAAATATTGGAATATTTTTTTGAAATCTATCAAATCATTACTTTGCATAAAATATAAAAAATCCTTTTCTATAAATCTATCAATAATTTTTTTTAATTCTCTTATTTTGTCTTCTTTTGAAAAGGCTAAAACAACAGCTGGATATCATCCAAAAATTAAATATTCTTCTAAAAAATTTTGTATCAAAGAAAAATCTATATTTTCTAAAAAATCAGGATTTTTTCATTTTAATTCTAAAAATTCCAAAAAAGATAATGTTTTTACAAAAATTATTTTTCATCTTCCGACCAAACTTGAACCTAATTTTTTTTGTCCCCAAAATCTTGAACCAGTTGCAATAACTTTTGTTTTTATACTTATATCATCATAAAGAGCTTTGAGTAAACTTTCAGGGTTTTTCAGATATTGAACTTCATCAAGAAATAAAAATCATTCTTCTTTTAGATCTATTCATTTTTCAAATGCCAAAAATTGTAAAAAACTTTCTTTTGTTTCAAAAGTTTTTCAAAAATAATCTTCTAAATTTATATAAATTTTTTTTCAAACTAATTTTTCTTCTAAAGTATAAAGTAAAGTAGTTTTTCAAACTTGTCTACTTCAAACTAATAAAATTAGTTTTTCTTTTTTTAAATCTTCTAAAATTTGGTTTATGTATGATTTTCTAAAAAACATTTTCTAAAAAAGTGTTATAATATAAAAACTATTTTAAATTATAACACTTAGTGAAAAATAATCAAGAAAAAGTTTTTAACCTAAATTATTTTTGCTTTTTTAGAAAAATCTCTATAATCTAGCCATTATTTAATTATTAATAAAAAATTATGCTTAGAACACATAAATGTAATGAAGTTAAAAAAGAACAAGTTGGACAAGAAGTGACTATTTGCTGATGGGTTAGCAATAGAAGAGACCACGGATGAATCATTTTTATAGATTTAAGAGATAGGTATTGATTAACTCAAATTGTTTTTGATCCAGAAGATGACAAAAATTCTTGGGCTTTGGCAAATACTTTTAGAAGTGAATTTGTTATTCAAATTACTTGAAAAGTAAGACTTAGACCAGAATGACAAGCAAATCCAAATTTAGAAACTGGAGAAATTGAAATTATTGTAACTAATGCAAATTTGCTTTCTAAATCAAAAACTCCTCCTTTTGAGCTTGATGAATTTTGAGATAAAGCAAATGAAGAAATTAGATATAAACATAGATATATTGATTTAAGAAGAAAAAAAGTTTTAGAAAATGTTAAATTTAGATCGAAGTTTCTAAATTATACAAGAAATTGGTTTACTTCTAATGATTTTCTTGATGTTCAAACTCCAATTTTTACTGTTTCAAGCCCAGAATGAGCTAGAGATTTTTTGATTCCTTCAAGAGTAAATCCATGAAAATTTTATGCTCTTCCTCAAGCACCTCAACAATATAAACAATTATTAATGGTTGGTTGAATTGATAAATATTTCCAAATTGCTCCTTGTTTCAGAGATGAAGATCCAAGAGCAGACAGACATGCTTGTGAATTTTATCAAATAGATTGTGAAATGAGTTTTGTTGAACAAAGTGATGTTTTTGATGTTGTTGAAAATTATATTATTGATGCAGTTAGCAATTTATCAGACAAAAAAATTCTAACTCAAACAGCTAATTGAGAAGTTTTAGAAAAAACAAGAAAGTTCTTCACAATGAATTATGATGAAGCAATTAACAATTATTGATCTGACAAACCAGATTTAAGATTTGGAATGAAATTTGTTGATTTAACAGATATTTTTGAAAATTCTTCTTTTTCAGTTTTCAAAAATGTTTGTGCAACATGATGAGTTATTAAAGCTATAAAATTAGAATGAAAAAAAATGTCCAGATCCGAAATTGATGATTTAACAAAAACAGCTCAAAAAGCTTGAGCTGCTTGACTTGCATATATAGTTTATGACTCTACTGAAGAAAATGGGAAAAAGTCTCCGATTTTGAAATTTTTCAGTGAAAAAGAAATTGCTGAAGTAGAAGCTAGAATGAATCCAAAAGATTGAGATATGATATTTTTCTCAGCAAATGAATTTGAAAAAGCAGTTAAAATTTTAAATGTTGTAAGACTTGCTTTGAGAGATAAATATAGTTTGGCAAATAAAGATGAACTTGTTTTTTGTTGGATAAAAGATTTCCCGATGTTTGAACAAGATGAACATGGAAAAATAGATTTTTCTCATAATCCTTTTTCTATGCCTTATGGTTGAGTTGAAGCTTTTGAAAAACAAGATTTACTTTCTATAAAAGCAAATCAATATGACTTAGTTTGTAATTGATATGAACTTTTATCTGGTTCTATTCGTAATCACGATACAGAATGTTTGGTAAAAGCTTTTGAAAAAGTTGGTAGAACAGAAGAAGAAGTTAAAAATAAATTTGGAGCTATGTATGAAGCTTTTCAATTTTGAGTTCCACCTCATGGATGATTTGCAATTTGAATGGATAGGTTTATGATGATTTTGACAGATGAAGTTAATATTCGTGAGGTTTATGCTTTTCCAAAATCTTGAAAAGCTCAAGATCTTATGATGAATGCACCAAATTTTGTTGATGAAGTTCAACTTGAAGAGTTGCATATTCAAGTTATAAAAGAAGAAGAATAATTTTATAAAATAATTTTTAAGATTATGACAGTAATTATAGATTGAAAAAAGTATTTTACTTTTGAAGAAGCAAAAGCTATCTCAAATATAAAAATTAAAGAAAACTCAAAAAAGTTTGCTAAAAATGTTTTTAAAGAAGATATTATTTGAAAAAAAGTTTTACCAGATTGATTTTCTACAACAATTTCTGTTTAAAATTATAGATTGTTTTTTGAATTTAAAGAAAATAAAATAAAAAAAGAAAGATTTATAGATTCTGTAAAAATTAATAAAAAGTAATATTTTATAAAATAATTCTTGAAATTATGCAAATAGTTATAGAAAAAGATTGAGATTGATTTTTAGCAAAAGTTGTTTGACAAAATAATATTTTTGCTTATTGAGATACAGAAGAACAAGCAAAAATTGAATTGCTTTGAGTTGTTGAAATGATGATGGATTATAATTTAGAACAAATTGAAGTAGAAAGAAAAATCAAAAAGAGCATCTTAAATTTTAAAATCCAAAATTATGCCTTACAAGTATAAAGAAATTGAAAAAAGACTTTTTTCTTTAGGTTTTAAAGTTGTTAGGCAGAATTGAAGTCATGTTCTATTTTCAAATTGAAAATTAACATTACCAGTTCCAAACCATTGATGAAAAGATATTTCTCCATGAGTTGAAAAAAGTATTATAAAAGTTGTTTGATTAACAAAAGAAGAATTTAAAATAATTAAGTAGTTTAGAATTGTTGAAAATATAGAATTTAATAAAAAGTAACATTTTATAAAATAATTTTAATTATAGATTGAAAAGAATATTTTACTTTTGAAGAAGCAATAAAATACTGTGAAGATGACACAACTAAAAATGCTAAAATTATTTTTGAGAAGGCAAAAAAGAAAAGACTTTTAAAAGAATTTTCTTTTTCTCAAAAAATATTTTCTGATTTTTGACTAAATTTAGTTAATAATGAAAAAGAAGCTATTTATGTATAATGTTAGATTTTCTAGTTTATTTATGCTAAAACCAAATAATTTTGTTAATAATTATTTATCTGTTTTTGTTGATAGATTTAATGATTCTGGAATTTTTGATGAAAATATTATAGTTTCAAATTATATTGAAAAATCTAATCTTATAAAAAAAACTATTTTATCTGATATCAACAAATTTTTTGAATGTAAAAAAGTTTATTGATACAAAATTTTAGAAAATAATAAATTTCAAGTCTATATCTCCGTTTGAAATTACAGATTATAGAAAACAATGAAAAGAAACTTAGAATTGTTGAAAGTATAGAGTTTAACAGAAAGTAATATTTTAGAAAATAATAAAAAAATATGAAGAAATTTACAGCTTTAGCTATTTTGCCAGTTATTTTTTTAACTTCGTGTTCAGAAACAGAACAAAAAGTTAGTACAGATAAAACTGTTTCTAATTCTCCAAATATTGAGACAAAAGAAAATAATTCTTTAGATAATAATATTTCTACTCAAATTACAGATTCTTCTGGGATGGTAAAAAAAGAATTTAATTTATCTTATAATTTACCAGACTGAAGACCTTTGAGTTTTAATTGAAATTTAGAAATTCAAAACTGAGTAATTACAGCAATAAATTTTCCAGAGTATAATTTGACATATGGTCAATGATATGAAGTGGAATTTGCAAAAAAACTTCAAAAAGATTTGATTTGAAAACAAATAAAAGGTTTACAATATGATTGAATGACTTGAGCTAGTTTGACAACAAAAGCTTTTAGTGATTATTTATCAACAATTAATAAATAATAAGATATATAATGAATATATTTGCTGATTTTTTTTTTCTGTTTTAAATAAGAATACTTTTTTGATAAAAAAACTACTAATTCTGAGTTCTTTGATTTCAGTAATAGTTTTATTTTTTCCTCAGGAAACTTATAAAGATCTTTGAAATATTTCGTGGATTTTGCTTATTATTGTTATGTTTGTAAGACCTTTAAAAGAAATATTTAATAAATGTAAATTATTTTCTTTTTTATTAAAGTTTAGAAGGGAGTTATGAATTTTGGTTTGAATTTTTTGAATTGCTCACTCAATTTGATATTTTATTTTGATGAAATATTCTAGTATTTGAGAAATTTTTGCAGATAAATATCTTTGGAATCCTGCTTGACTTTTATTTTGGGGAATTTTAGCTTTAATGGTTTCTATTCCACTTTTACTTACTTCAAATAATTTTTTTGTAAAACTTTTAGGGAAAAAGTGGAAACCTTTGCAGAGGCTTAGTTATGCAATGTTTATTCTTGTTGCCATTCATATTTTTATGATAAGATGAGAATTTTTACCTTTGCTTGTGATTTGAATTTGGTTATTTTTATTGGTATTTGTTTATATAAAGAAAAAGAAAAAAAATAATGAAAAAGTTTGAATATAGTTTTAAGGCTTTGTGAACTGTTTGTTCTATTATAATTATTAATGAAAATGATTATTATTTAACTCAAATAATTAATGATTGTTATAAGAATATAATAAATTTTGAAAAAGAATTTTCTCGTTTTAAAGAAGATTCTTTTTTGAGTAAATTAAATAAAACAAAAAAAGAATTTGCAAGTAAAGATTTTTTAGATTTATTAGCTAAATCTAAAAAAGTTTATGAATTTACAAATTGATATTTTAATCCATTCATCAATTTAAATAAAATTTGATATTCTGGAAATTTTGAAGAAAAAGTTTTTGAAAAAAAGTTTTTAGAAGAAAACCTAGAATTTGAAAAAATAAAAATAAATTGAAATATTGTTGAGTTAAATAAAAATTCTAATCTTGATTTTTGAGCTATTGCAAAAGGATATTTGTCTCACAAAATTAGCAATGAATTAAATCTTTTTTGATACAAAAATAATTTTGTAAATTTATGATGAGATATTTTTGCAAGTTGACTAAATCTTGAATGAAAAAAATGGCAAATAGCTATTTCTTCTCCTTTTGAAGAGAAAAAAGAAATAGAAGTTTTAGAAATTTCAGATGAGAGTGTTTCAACTTCATGAACTTATTTGAGAAAATGGCAAATTTGAAAGGAAAAATTCCATCATATAAGAAATCCATTTTTAGAGAAACAAGAAACAGAATTAGTGTCAGTAACTATAATTAACAAAGATGGATACTTATCGGATTCTTATGCAACTGCAATTATAGCAATGTGAAAAGAAAAATGATTAGAATTTGTTAGAAAAAATAATTTAAATTTTATTTTTATATTAGATAATTGAGAAGTTATCAAACATTAGAGACAAGGCAATGCCTTGTCTCTAATGTTTATATATTACAACACACTTTTTCTCATTGTCAACACATTTTCTTAAAAAAACTTTTGACAATTTTAACTAAAAAACTAAAATATTTTTATTATAAATTTTCTAACTATTTTATGAACAAGCCACAAGCCACAAGCCACAATGAAATAGTATTGCCTCTAAAAATTTTAGAAAGCTGTTTTTTATTTTGATGAAAGATCTCATCAAGATAAAAAGTAGCTTTTTTTTGTTCCTTAAAATAAGCTGACAAAAAAGGATTAACTTCCGAAGAACCTCACCCTAACCCTCTCCTTTGGAGGAGAGGGGAGAAACCTCACCCTAACCC
>JBBILU010000032.1:8253-12858 GCA_037444775.1 Candidatus Altimarinota bacterium | reverse complement strand
TAAAATAATTTTGAATCTAACAAAACTGGTCGGATTTGAAACGGGACGATAGAAAAGAAAATAATAAAAAAATTTGACTAAAAAATTTTTTCTATATAATAACCGAGCTTTAAAAATATTTATCGTAGACAGTAGGCAAAAATAAGTCCTACCGAGATGAAGAAAATAAGTTATCTTTATTTATAAAGAATATACAAATTCTCTTTTTCTTACGAAAAAGAGAATTTTTTAAATTATTTTAATCTTAAAAAATAAGAAAAATGGCAGTTACTAAACAAAAGAAAGTTGAGGTATTAAATAATTTGAAAGAATTGTTACTTGAAGCTAAAAGTGTTTGATTCACTACAAACTCAGGTTTAACAGTAGAAAATATTACAGAATTAAGAAAAAATTTAAGAGAAGTTTGAGCTACTTGTATTTTAGCTAAAAAAACTCTTATTAAAAAAGCTTTTGCTGAGGTTATGAATGTTGAAATTAGTGATGAACTTTTACCTAATCAAATTGCAATGATACTTTGTACTTCAGATGCAGTTGCTTGACTTGGGAAAGTTAATAAGTTTATGTCTTCAGATAAAAAAATGAAAGACAAAATTGTTTGGGCAGGTTGATTTTTTGAATGAAAAGTTCAAAATGCAAAAGAAATTGCTTCTATTGCAGATATGCCTTCAAGAGAAACTTTACTTGGAAGATTGGTTGGAAGTATGATGTCTCCATTATCAGGATTTGCAAGATTTCTTGATGCTGCATCAAAAGAACTTGAAACTCAAGGAAAAGAAAAAGTCGCTCAACTTAAAGCAAAATAAAATACCTCACTCTAACCCTTTCCTCTCAGCACCGAGATTCTTAGAAGGAGATGGAAAAGATGTTTTGATACTTAGTAAACTGATTCTTTATAAAAAAAGAGTCAGAAACTAGTTATTAAATTTACTAGAATTTTATATTTATAATTAAATAATTATGGCAGAATTAAGTGCAAATGCATCAAAAATTATGGATTTAGTTAAAGAATTAACTATCGTTGAATTAAACGATTTAGTTAAAGCTATGGAAGAAGAATTTGGAGTTTCTGCTGCTGCACCAGTAATGATGGTTTGAGGATCTGCTGCTGTTGCTGAAGAAGAAGAAAAAACAACTTTTGATGTTGTTTTAACTAGTGCAGGTTGATCAAAAATAGCTGTTATTAAAGTTATTAGAGAAATTACTGGACTTGGATTAAAAGAAGCTAAAGATTTGGCTGATGCAGGTTGAAAAATTAAAGAAGGTGTTTCTAAAGATGATGCTAACGAAATGAAAGCAAAATTAGAAAAAGAAGGTGCAACTGTTGAAGTTAAATAATTTCATTTTTCTTTATTTAAAAAGATAAATCCAACAAGATTTATCTTTTTATTTTCAAAAAATTTGCTTTTTAAAATAGGCTTTATATAATTTCTCCAAGACTAAACTCTCGGAATTCGTCAAGTGGTAAGACAGAGGACTCTGAATCCTTTATCGTAGGTTCGAATCCTACATTCCGAACCATAGTGTATTTTAAAAAACTCTAATTTATTTAATTAGGGTTTTTGTATTAATAATAAACTTTTATGAAACAAAAAATTATATCAGCCATTTTTATTTTAATTTTTATTTTAGTTTTTTCTTTTTTTAATTCTAATGACTTTTTTGAACATAAACAAAAAACAGAAGATTTTCAAAAATCTAAAGTTGAGTTTTCTTGAAATATAAAAGATTTTTCATTAGAAAAAGTTCGTGAATTAGAAAAAACAGAATTTTTTTATACTCCAAACAAAAGTGTTTTAAATGATATAGTAAACAAAATAAATTCAGCAAAAGAAAGAGTTTATGTTGAGGTTTATATGCTTACAGAAAATAGAATTAAGCAATCTATTGTAAAAGCTAAAAAAAGATGACTTGATGTAAAAGTTATTTTAGAAAATAATCCTTATAAATCTCCAAATATTAATGATAAACATTTTGATTTTTTAAAAAAATCTCAAATAGATGTTGTATGGTCAAATCCAAAAAATTATAGTTTGAATCATTCTAAATTTATGATTTTAGATCAAGAATTAGTTTTATCAACAGGGAATTTCACATATTCAACTTTTACTCAAAATAGAGATTTATTTATTTTTACATTTGATTCTAAATTAGTTTCTGCCTTTACAGAAATATTTTTATATGATTTTAGGTGAGAAAAGTTTTGAATTTATGATGAAAATCTTGTTTTATCTCCTAATTATTCTAGGTGAAAACTTGAAAAAATGTTTTTGTCGGCTGAAAAAGATATTAAATTATACTTTCAATATATAAAAGACGATAAGTTAGAAAAAATACTCTATTCTAAAGCAAAATCTGGAGTTAATATAGAATTAATTTTATCTAAAGAAACATTTAATAATTCTAAAGATAAGGTAGAAGAATTTGAAAAAGCTTGAATAAAAGTAAGTTATTTAAAAAAAGATAAAATGCATTCTAAAGCTATTTTAGTTGATTATAGGTATTTATTTATATGAAGTATAAATTTTTCAACTCCAAGTATTGACAAAAATAGAGAAACATGACTTTTGATAATAAATCAAAAAATAATAGATGAATTTTTAGAGTTATTTAAAAAAGATTTCTGAAATTAGTTAATTTTATTGGGCTTTAGCCCTTTTTATTATGAAAATTAAATTTTTTTTACTAGTTTATTTTTGCATATAAAAAATTTTTATGTTACAATTTATTCAACTTTACAAAAACTAATTTATATTATTATGATTTTGGATAACATAAGAAATTTCTATGCAAAAAATAAAAAAAATATTTTCTATATTATAGTTTTTTCTATTTTATTTTTTCTTTCAAGTGATTTTACTTTTGCAACAGAAACGGCTTCTGCAGATACAAATCAAACTGCTAGCTGAGAAGATCTAGTTAAATGGCTAAATAAGTTTATTTTAATAGCTTCAACTTTAATAGCATTATTAAGTTCTGTAATCGGACTTTTGCTTGAGCCAGGTTGGATAAACTGAACAATATTTTGATTTGAAGTTTATTTAAAAGATATTTGGATCTTAGTTTCAAATATTGTTTATTTCATTTTTGCTTTTTTACTTATTGGTATAGCATTTATGAATATAGTTTGAATTTGAGATGCTAAATGGGAATTAAAAAAAACTTTACCTAAATTTATTATTTGAATTTTAATAGTTCCATTTTCATGGTTTTTTGTTCAATTTATTTTGTCTGTCTCATCTATTTTGACTGTTTCAGTTTTATCTCTACCTTATGATGTTTTGAGTTCAAAACCAGAATTTAAAACTGCAATGGATAAAGTAATGGTTTGTAATGAACATATAATAAATTTGTGAAGTAAAGATAAAAATGCTCAAAGTCAAGATATGTTTGAAGCATTTAAATGTAAATGAAAAGAAGTTACTCTTACTAGTGTTTTAAGATGAGATCATAGTAAATGAGTTTCTTGAAGTTTGTATTGAATATTGAATGTTTATGCTTACTGAATAATGCATATAGATAAAACCTGAAAAATAGCAACTGCTGAAATAAGTATGCAACAAATAAAGGATATAATGGATATATCTGTTAGTTTGATAATTAATTTTATATTTATTGTAATGTTCCTAATTATTTTAGTTGCTTTATTTATGGCTTTGTTTGCGAGATGAACTTGGCTTTGGTTACATGCAATGTTTTCTCCGATTTATTGACTTTTATACTTTTTAGATAAAAAAGATTGAGTTTGAGATTGAGCATCTAAAAATTTAACTATAACAGAATTTATGTCATTGGCAATGGTTCCAGTTTATGTTTCAGCTGCATTAGCTTTTTGAATGTTGTTTATGTTTGTTGCAGCCCATGGGCTATCAAAAGCTCCAACAAGTTGAGCTGAAGCAATTTTTACAAAAGTTTGAAATGATCCACAACTAAATATTTGATGATTCAAATTAACTATAAAATGAATGTGAAATGCATGAGATAAACCTAATGATGAAAGCATAGGTGGTATATTTAATTGAACTTGAAATGCTTTATGAAGACTTCTTTTACAACTTTTTTGATTGGCTGTTTTATGGATTGCTGTTATGGCTGCACTAAATCAATCAAAGATTACAAAAGAAATTACTGAACCTATACAAAAGTTTGGTTCAAGTATTGGAACATTTATTGCAAAATCTCCACAATATGCACCAATTATTCCTTCTCCAGGGGGGATGGTATCTTCTAAGGGGTTAGAAAGATTATGATGAATGCCACAAGAAATAGTTAATTCTAAAGAAACTGAAAAAATGTCTCCAATGGAAGACAGTATTAGATCAAGGTTTTGAATTTGATGAATGACTAGTAGTCAATCTAATGAAATTATCACAAAAATTAATAGTTGAATAACAGATGCTACAAAGAATTCCGAAATACAAAGTTGAATAACATCACAAGTTAATTGAAAATACTTAAATGAAAATTGGTGGAAAACAACAACTTCATATGTCGAATGACTTGAAAAAGCTTGAAAACTTAAAAATGATTCTGTAAATGTTTCATTAGCTAGGTCATGAGATAGAGAAGAATTAAATAAAATTGCTGAAATATTAACTAAATGATTTG
>JBBILU010000032.1:0-8153 GCA_037444775.1 Candidatus Altimarinota bacterium | reverse complement strand
CTCCAGCTCCAGCTGCACCTCCAGCTTGAAATCCTTAATAAACACTTTTTTCTTTCCCTCTCCTCTAAGGAGAGGGTAGGGTGAGGTCTTAATTTAATGATATTGACATAAAAAGAACCTTTGCAAAGGTTCTTTTTATAATTTCTCCAAAATCTCATCAATCTCAACTAATTCCACAGGTTTTAAAGTGCTTGATCTTATTGCAAAAGTACTTTTATCAGCAACAAGCAGAAATTTTTCATAATTTCATTCTATTTTTAATAATCGTCTAGCTTCTTTAAAAAGTTCATTTTTGTCTGTTTCATGAGAAATGTGAATTATTAGATTTCTTCAATCTTTTTCAAGTAAATATGAAAAATAAAAAGTTCAATTTTTTCAAGTTAAAATATTATATCATTTAGCACTTAATTCCTGAAAAAGTAAATTATCTATAAGTGTTAATTTGGGAAGAGAAAAATTATAAATAGCATTTCTTATTCAAGTATCTGTAAAATAATATTTGGACTTTTCTTTTAGTATTGAGTCTCTTTTCAAATCTTTTCTAAAAACTTTTTTTATAAATTTTTCATTTAGTAAAAAATTTATATATTCATTTACTGTTAATGGAGCTACTTTTATTCACTTTTCTAGAAGTTTTAAGTGAATTTCTCTTATAGAAATTGTTTCTAAATTCTTACTAAAAAAATGTATTATTATATTTAATAAAAGCACATTTTTTATAGAATTTTTTATTATAATGTCACTTATTATACTTTCTGTTAATAGTTTCAAATAAGACTTTTTTATACTAAGTTTTTCTATAAATTTTACATCATAAATGGAAGAAAAAGTTTCTAAATCAAGATTGTCTGGAATTATCTCAATTTCAGAAATATTATCTAAAAATATACTATTTCATATTAAAATAACTTTCTTTTTTTCTGAAATTTTCTTTTGTACAAAATTTTCTAAATTAGCTATTTTTTCACATTCTTTTAAAATAATTATTTTTCCATTTTGATTTTCAAATATTTTATCCAAATCTAATGAACTATTTATTTTACTTTCTATATCAGAAGCTTTATCAAAAAAAATAAAATTATTTTCACTTTTTGTTTTTGTTATGAAATCTTTTATTAAAGATAATTTTCAAACTGATTTTATTCATTTTATAATTATTGCAGAATCTTTATTTAAAATATTTACGATTTTTTTCAAATTTTTTAAAGAGCTTGTTTTTATTTCTGTATCTTCAAAAAGTTTCAAACTTTTTTCTATAATCTTTTTCATAAATCTAAATATATGTTATTTTGTAAGATAGCATATTTATAATATTTTTTTGTATAAAGTAAAATTTTTTACCAAAAAAAAGCTGAAAAAATTTTTTCAGCTTTTTTAAAAATTATTGTTTAAAATCTGTAACTGCATATGGAATATGATAATTTGCACTTTCACTTGTTCAATTTTGTTCTTCTTTATCAGACAATCAAATTAATGTATTTGGACAAAATGCTTTATCATCATAACAAGACTCTGCATCATAATCTCAAACAATTTTTGTAATATAAGTATCAGATCATTCTTTTCTAACAGTATATGCTATATTATAGGCATTTCAATTGAAATTAGAAGACCATTTTCAATTTCAAGTATTTTTCTTAAAAGTTGCATAAACATATCTTCATAATCATAAATCAATCATTTTTCAAGAGTTTCATCATCAAATATTGTTTATTTTTAAATCTCATAACTCTGGATCGTATAAATCTTTACTCAAATATTTTTTTCATAAAAGAGTTTGAGAAATAGTTCATTTAGCTCAAATTTGTCTTTGACTTCATCAAGTAGCCCAAGTTCAAATTCAATAAACAACTCATCCTCATTTTGTATCAGCTGTAACAATAGTTGCAATTTCTTGTCAAGAGTAAGTTACTTTTATAGAATTTGATTGTTGTGCAGTTGCTCCAGAATTATATCAAAATAAATTTGTTGTTGAATTTATTTCAGTAGCTGGATAATAGTTGTTATCAGCTTTATATTGCTGTAAAGCTGTTTCAATTGTTGAAACATCTTGTATTTTTCTTCACGAAACTGCTTTTCAAACTGCTCAACCAAAATTTTGGTAAGCTATTACCGAGATAATTGCTAAAATTGTGATTACAACCAGCAATTCAACTAAAGTAAACCCCTTTTTACTAAAATTTCTCATAATATACAAAAATTAGTAATAAAATTACTTTTGCACTTCTAGAATACAAAATTGTTTATAGTATATAACTTTGAAAACAAAAGTAAAGAAAAATAGAGGCTATTTTTTATTTATTTAAATATTTGTTTTTTAGTTCAATTTTTTGGTAATTTTTTTAAAATAAACTTGTTTGTGTAATTTTACTTTCATCAAAAAGGCTTTGATTAATTTGCTTTCCTTGATTTAAAAACAATTCTATAATTTCTAGGTCATATTTTATATTATGTCAAATTATTAAAATATCTAAATTTAGTAATTTATTTAAAAATTCTTTTAACTTGAAATCAGAAACTTTTTGTCAATGATGAAGTCTATTTATATAAAAAATATTTTTTTCATCCAGAAAAATACTCACTCAAACAAGTTCAGCTTCAGTAATATTTAACGAAGTTGTTTCTGTATCAAGAATAATTTTTTTATTCTTTTCCCGAATTTCTCCCTCCTTAGGAAGGGGGGGGCTAGGGAGTGGTATTATTTTTTCAAATAGTTTTTCTAGTTCTTCATCTTCGGATATAATATTAACTTTTAAGCCTAAATTCTGCCATTTTTTTATACTTTTTTGTTCTTCTTCTCAGAGTAAGCTAAAAAATTCAAATTCTTTAAAAAATGCTTTTACTTCATCGTTTAATAAATTATCTTTTTTGAAACTAAAATCTTCTAAATTAAATTCAAAATTTACACTTAAATCTACAGTTGCAAGTTTTTTACTCAAAAAAGCTACTGCTTTTGATTGTAATAATTTTTCTAAAGATTTTCATTTAAAATATTTTCAAACAATTTTTACTTTTTCTTCTGGAAAATTTTCTTTTAAATAAGCTAAAATTTCTTTTTCTTCATTTCAAGCTTTTTCAAGTAAATTATAAATTTCTTCAATTCATCAAATATTATTTATCAAATCACAAGCTTTTGCTGGTCAAAAACTTTCTATTCAAGGAATATTATCTGATTTATCTCAACAAATAGCTAAATAATCTATTATTTTATTTGGCTCAACTCCGAATTTTTCTTTTGTTTCTGAAATCCCAAATTTTTGTTTTTTCATTGTATCATAAATTTTCACATTTTCATTCACTAGAGAAAACAAATCTTTGTCTCCTGTCAAAATATCTATTTCAAACTGTTTACCAAATCTTGTAGAAAGAGTTCAAATAATATCATCAGCTTCATATCAATCAACTTCAACTATTTTAACTCACATTTTTTTTATCATAGTTTCAATATCTGAAATTTGAACTTTCAAATTATCAGGCATTCTGTCTCTTGTGGCTTTGTAGTCAGCATAAATTTTGTGTCTAAAATTATCTCATTTAGCATCTTTGATGAAAATTAAATAATCGGGATTTTCTTTTGTAAGTTGTCAAACAAAAAATTTTGCCATCCCAAAAGTTGCATTAACGATTTTTCAAGATTTTGTGCTAAATTCTGGGAGACCAAAAAACATTCTATAAATAAAAGAATTTCAATCTATCAAGTAAATTTTTTTCATAAAAAAAGAGTAAGAAAATATTTTCTTTACTCTAATTAAAAAACAAGATTTTGCAAAAAAAATGTTTCAAGTCTTATTTTTAAAATTTTTTAGGGAAAATGTTTGCAAATAAAAAATAATTATGCTAAGATATTTATGTATAAAAACTACCAAAATAAAGTTTATTTTAGAAAGTTTTTTAATACAAATATTTTATTTTAATAATTTAAAAGAATTTATGTGATTATGAGATATTTTTATGAGACTTCTTTCAAATAAGGGAATATCAATACCTCCAGATGAAAATGAAAATCAACAAGTTGAGCTTACACTAGAACAACATAGAAAAAATATAGAAATTTTACTAAAAGACATTCCAGAAGATGAATGGAATGAAGTCCCAGCCCCAACTAATTGATGAAAAGATTCTTAATTTTTCCTTAAAGAAAGGCCTAATTTAATAAATTAGGACTTTCTTGTTTTTTCTCTTAATTTAACAATAAACTCAACAAAGCCATTCTTATAGGAACTCCGTTAGTTGCTTGTCTAAAATAAGCTGAATTTGGAAGTTCGTCTATTTCTTCTTTTACTTCATTAACACGGGGAAGTGGATGCATAATAGTAACATTTTTATTTTCTCACAAAATGTTTAAATCTAATATAAATAAATTCTTCACTTTTTCATATTCAGATAAATCAGGAAATCTTTCTTTTTGAATTCTTGTAACATACAAAACATCAGCATTTTCAACTCATTTTTTATAATCCGTAGTTTCTGAAAAAACTATATTTTTTTCGTTTAAAAAAGAAATAACTTTTTCTGGCATTTTTAATTCTTCTGGAGAAATAAAAGTAAATTCAACATTTTCAAAAAGTCAAAGTAAAAAAACTAAAGAATGAGTTGTTCTTCAATATTTCAAATCTCACACAATTGAAATTTTTAAATTATTTAATCTTCACTTTTCTTTTAAAATTGTGTAAATATCAAGTAAAGCTTGAGTTGGATGTTCATGAGGTCAATCTCAAGCATTTATAACTGGTTTACTAGTTGCTAAAGCTGTTTTCTCAACACTATATGCTTCTGGATGTCTCATTACAATAATATCAGCATAAATTGAAACTATTTTAGCATTGTCTTCTAATGTTTCTCATTTTGACAAACTACAAGTAGAACTTTCAGAAACAGTAATTACACTTCATCAAAGTCTTAGCATTGCTGACTCAAAACTAAGTCTTGTTCTTGTTGAAGGTTCATAAAACATAGAAGCCATAATATTTCATTCAAGAGGTTTTCATTTTTTTTCTCAAGAAAGAATTTTTTCCATATCATAAGCAGTTTCAAAAATTAATTCCAAATCTTCTCTACTAAATTGTTTAGTATGAAGAATATCTTTAAAAGCTAACTTTTTCATAATCCGAAAAGTAAAAAAATAAAAAAACTCTAATTATAAAAATTAGAGTTTTGAAAAAATAAAAAGCAAAAAGCATTTCAAGTTTGTAGAGAAAAATTATTTATTTTTAAATTTTTCATAAAAATTTTTTAAGAAATACTTAAAAATAGAATATAAAAAATTATGAAATACAAGCAAATTTTTTTATTTAAAAGTTCAAAAAATTTTTATATCAAAACTTTTTGCATCAAAATATTCAGGAAGTTTTATTTGAATCTTTTCATCTAAATCTGTAATTTTTCAAGTTTCTAAATCAATTAAATGAATATGATTTCATTTATCTTTTTCAAAATATGCTTTTTTTCATACTCAGATAACTTTTTTTAAAATTCATTTTTTAGCTAGTTGTTCAACATTTCTATATATTGTAGATTTTCAGGCATCCTGAAAATTTATTTTTATTTGCTCAAAAATTTCCTCCACAGTTAAATGTTTATCTTCACAAATATTTATTATTTCATCTATATAAAAGTGAGTTTTCATCTATTTTTGAATTATTTATAAGTTTTAATTTTCTTCACTATCCAAAACACATTTCATAAAATAATCTTCTAAAGGCATTTTTATATCTTTTACCTTTTCATCAGCTATAATAATTTTTCATTTATTAATAATGGCTATTTTATCACAAATACTTTCAACATCAGCCAAAATATGAGTATTGAAAAAAATAGTTGTTCAAGAATCTCTTAATTCTACAAGCAAATCTTTTATTTTTTTTCTTCAAATTGGATCAAGTCAACTCATTGGCTCATCAAGAAAAAGCAATTTTGGTTCGTTAATTATTGATTGTGCAAGTCAAATTCTTTGTAACATTCATTTAGAATATTCTTTTAAATATTTTTTTCTTCAATGTTCAAGTCACACTTTAGTAAATAATTCATCAATCTTTTTCTCTAAAATTTCTCATTTCAAATTAAAAAATTTTCAGTTAAATCTAAGAAATTCTTCTCAAGTTAAATGTTTATATAAATATGTATTTTCAGGCATAAAACCTACTTTTTTCTTTGCTTCTATTGTTAATCAATCTTCTCAGAAAACTTTTATTTCTCAAGACTCTGGAATAATTAATCACATTATACATTTCATTGTTGTAGTTTTTCAAGCTCAATTTGGTCAAAGAAATCAATAAATTTCTCATTTGTTTACAGAAAAACTAATATTTTTTAAAACTTCTTTTTTAGCTAAGATTTTGCTAATATTTTTTACTTCTAAAATTTTTGACATAACTTTTTGTTTTAAAAAAAATAAAATTTTATAGTTCAATAATCAAATCACTTTTTTCTCATTCTAAACCAAAATCTTCTAAATTATAACAAAGAACTTTTGCTAAAGTAATAGCTAAAATATGCTCTTCTAGAATACAATTTTTTAAAAATATTTCTATATTTTCTAAGTTGATATTTCAAGAAAAAAGATTTATTCAAGCAATTACTCATCTATTTATTCATTTAAAAAGTGCTTTTGTTTGCCCAGATTCTCTAATTGGTGGATTGAAAAAAATTTGTTTTCACATTCTTTTGTAATCACTTCATCTCCGAATTAAATTTTCTATATTTACCGAAGCTGAAAACAAAACTTTAGAAAAATCTACTTCAAAACAATTTATTTCTTCTTTAAAAAAATTCAAACTATTATAATAATTTTCTAATATTTTTACTTCTTCATCAAGTGTTATTCAAACTAAATGAATTTTTTTATTATTATTTATTGCATCATTAAACAATTCTTCAAATATTTTTAGCTCATCTTTTGCTGAATAAACTTGTTCATACATTGCTGGATGAATTTTTATTTTTTCTAAAATATCGTAATTTTTCTTTTTTTCAAGCAAATCTTTCATATAAATAATTTCAATTCAAATATGGTTTACATTTGAATTCAATATTTCAAAAAGAAATTTATTATCAAAAATATCTGTTTTTGGAATATTTTCTATTTTATTTTTGTAAATTTTTTTCATTGTTTTTCATTGTTCTTCTGGTAAAATTCGTCAATTATTCAATAAATTTCTATCATTGCCATATTGAATCTGTATTCTTTTTCTTCTTTTTGCATTTTAGCAAACTTTTTTAGCATATCTTTTTTCAATTTTTCATCTTCCAAAGAATCTATTTCTTTTTGCATATTTTCAATAATATCTTTTTTCCCATCAGAAAAAGAAACCATTTTTACTTTTTCTCACATTGTTTCTTTTATTTCAGGCATTAAGGCTTCTATTTCCTCTTTGCTTGCAAAAAGACTTTCTTTAGAAAAAGATTCAAAAAACATTTTTATAATAAAAAAACTTACAAAACACAAAAAAAGTAAAATAAAAAAACCACTTATTTCAATTCAAGAAATTTCTATAGCATAATTTTTAAATTTGCTAAAATACAAATAAATAAAAATTCAAATATTAATTATTTGAAACAAAAAATGGCTTAAGAAAAAAAGTTTTTTCTTTTTTAATTCCATAATTCTAAAAAATATAGAAATCAAAGCTGAGAATATTCAAGAAAATAGTGAAAAAATTATAAATTCCATAAAAAATAATATTTTAAAAAATAACGGATAATAATATATTTATAAAAGTTTTTTTTTCAAATGATTTTTTTCTACGATTTGTATTGTCTCATTTCAAATATGATTTTAATGATGTTTTCCAAAAGGTACGGATTTTGCTGATTATATTCAAGAACAAATAGAAAGAGTCTGCAATATAATTGCAGACTCTCCCAGAGAAATACTCGGCTTTCTTACAGCTAATCAAGTACACTTTTCATAGTTTATTAAAACTACATTTTGAATATTAAGATTTTTTCTTATCATTACAAATTTTTTAAAAATATTCCTAATATTTCTCTTTTTAGAATTTTCAAAAAATTGCATTTGGGTATTGAATTCAGATGCCATAAATGGACATCTCTAAAAAAATTTTCTAAACTATTTCTACTTCAAAACTTTTTTCTTCTTTTTTCCAATTAATTCATATTTTTACTATTTGCTTAAATTGAGTTAATTGTGGAAC